>NZ_JBFUHK010000005.1:0-173072 GCF_056402435.1 Rahnella sp. P4_A8
GTGTAGACGATTGCTTCTGCAGTGTGTAGACGATTGCTTCTGCAGTAGATTTTTTACCATCTACCATCAGAATGTTGACGAATTTTGCCAGCAGTTCGGATCCGAACTTAGGATCTGGCAGGATTTTACGTTGACCAATGACGCGACGACGTGGCATGGAAATACTCCGTTGTTAATTCAGGATTGTCCAAAACTCTAAGAGTTTATTTTGACAGTAAAGTGAAAATGTTTGGCCTTACTTAACGGAGAACCATTAAGACTTCGGCTTTTTAACGCCGTATTTAGAACGAGATTGCTTACGATCCTTAACGCCTGAACAGTCCAGTGCGCCACGGACGGTGTGATAACGCACACCTGGCAAGTCTTTTACACGACCGCCACGGATCAGGATCACGGAGTGTTCCTGCAGGTTGTGACCTTCACCGCCGATGTAGGAGGTAACTTCAAAACCGTTAGTCAAACGCACACGGCAGACTTTACGCAGTGCGGAGTTTGGTTTTTTAGGAGTGGTGGTATATACACGAGTACATACGCCACGTTTCTGCGGGCAAGCTTCCAGCGCTGGAACGTTGCTTTTAGCAACCTTCGTAGAGCGTGGTTTGCGTACCAGCTGATTAATTGTTGCCATTAAAAAGCTCCTGGATTTTGGTTCATAAACTACTTTGTAAACGCGTGATAAATCGCCCCATAAAAAGCATTAGCTAATATGGGGACGCAGAATTTTAGGGCTGACCTAAGAGGGTGTCAAGAAATATACAGCACATCGTTGTTTCACCATGCTGTTTGCTGGGTATGTTTCTCAGTCAGCGCGACGAAACCAGTATAGTCGATCAATGTGATTCTGTGTGAAATTTGACCAACCAGACCACGAGCCGCCAAATCTTCGCTTAAAACATAAATGGACTGCACATGCTGACTCATCAGGTTGCATGCCTCACTGCCATCAAGTGCAGCCAGCACGCCATCCTGCATCAGCAGAAGCGCATCGTCCTGGGCGATCATGTGAATAAGCAATGAAAAATCACAATGTTGCGGGGAATTGGCAAGAGTAAAAAGCATGGAGTTTCCTGATTTAAAACGTCATTACCACATCATATTCGGCCAGTCGCTGGCGAATTTCAGTCACGGGCAACGGCTCAACATCCAGAACCCATTCATGGCCAGCCGACAGGCCCCGTGTCTTTAATGACTCTTCACAAACGAAACACTGATCGACATCGTAAAGAGATAACACGCCGAACGTGGCAATATAATTACGCGCCAAAATTTTTTCCGGCTGCTGCGCTGGCATTAACTGGAAAACACCATCAGCTATGAAAAATACACCAATATCTTCGGTCAGCGCTGACGTTGCCAGCAACGCATCCAGCCCTTCCCGTCCTGCAGACGTACCGTGCGGACCCTGGGTGAATACAAACGCGATCTTCTTCATTATTGCTCCCTGCATTCACACATCAGAACTGCACCAGACGATCACAGGTCAACGAAGCTTCAGCCAGACTGCCCAGTCCGGTCAGGGTAAAACCCGGCTGCAAGTTAGTCTGCCCGTGCCCCTGATTATGGGCTTCTGTTTCATCTATCACACCGCGGCGTAATGCGGCAGCTACGCACACATTGAGTGCCACCTGGTAATCTGCCGCCATGCGCTGCCAGGATCGGACTAAATCGAATTCATCGGATGCCGGCGCGGAAAGCAAATTACCATTGAGCACACCTTCACGATAAAAAAACACGCTGTCGAGATGATGACCGCTGGCGATCAGCGCCAGTGCAAACTGATACGCGGCACTGGCTTGCTGAGTGCCGTATGCAGGGCCGGTGACCAGCAGGCAGTAACGCAGTTTCAACGTTCGTTCCCCACCAGATCACCGCTTTTAAACTGGCGGATATACAGGTAGACCGTGTGCTTAGAAATGTTGAGGCGATCCGCAACCTGATTAATCGCGTCTTTGATATCAAAAATACCCTTTTCATAAAGATTCAGAACCACCTGACGGTTCTTCGCATTGTTAGATACGTTGCGGTCAGCGTTGACTTCTTCAATGGTGAATTCCAGCGTCTGAGCCACCAGATCATCTACGGATGACGCGAAGTTCACGGACGATGCCACTTCCTGCGTCTCAGGCGGCATAAAGGTCTGAATGATTTGCGAGAAAGGTACGTCAAGATTCATGTTGATGCACAGCAAGCCAATCACGCGTTGCTCACGGTTGCGAATAGCGATGGTGACTGACTTCATCAGCACACCACTTTTCGCGCGGGTGAAATAAGCTTTGGACACATTACTGTCCGCACCGGTCATGTCATGCAACATGCGCAGCGCTAAATCCGTAATTGGCGAGCCGATTTTACGACCAGTATGCTCACCATTAGCAATACGGACCGCTGAACATTTCAGGTCTTCCAGTGAATGCAGAACAATTTCGCAATGCTCACCGATCAGCATCGCAAGCCCGTCCACCACGGCCTCGTATGAAGACAAAATCTCATGATCGACCTGGCTGAACGGACGTTGGTCCAGCAAATCCAGTTCACCGGTTTCGCCAGTTATAAGCGAATTAGACATCGAAGCTACCACCCTCTCTATCGCGCCTTCCAACGGGAGTCAGGACGCATTATTCATCATTCCACGGTCGTTACTGTATCAAAGACACAGAAAAAACGGCCTTACGATTATATGGATCTGTGACGTTATGCCGGGGAAACAAAAGCGTCAAGTTATCATCATAGAGTAACCTCAATAAAATGAAGGACAGGCGGCAAGAAAAGTGAGAGGCGAAAAAAAACCGCCGCATTTAGCGACGGTTTTCTGCAACGACTCAGCAGCAACTTAGTTTGCTTTTGGTGCTGCTTCAGCAGGTTTTTCAGCTGCTTTCGGGTCAGCCTTAGGTGCCGCTTTCACATCCAGCAGTTCAACATCGAACACCAGAGTGGAGTTAGCCGGGATCCCCGGAACGCCAGTTTTACCGTAGGCCAGTGCCGGTGGGATGACCAGCTTGATTTTGCCGCCTTTCTTGATGTGTTTCAGGCCTTCAGTCCAGCCAGGAATTACACCGTCAAGACGGAAGGACAGCGGCTCACCGCGGGTATAAGAATTATCAAACTCTGTACCGTCGGTCAGGGTACCTTTGTAGTTAACGACAACGGTATCGCTGTCTTTAGGCGCTGCGCCGGCACCTGGTTTTTCAACCTGATACAACAGACCTGACTCAGTTTTCTTCACGCCTTTTTCTTTGGTGAAATCAGCACGGAATTTGTCGCCTTTGTCAGCGTTAGCTTTCGCGTCCTGCTCCATCTTAGCCTGTGCTGATGCTTTCACACGGCCTTCGAAGGTTTGCAGAGTCTGCTCGATTTCCTGATCAGACAGTTTGCTTTTGTTCGCGAACGCGTCCTGAACACCGGCGATCAACTGGTCTTTATCCAGTTTGATGCCCAGCTTTTCTTGCTCTTTCAGGGAGTTGTCCATGTAGCGACCCAGCGATGCACCCAGAGCATACGCAGCCTGCTCATCATCACTTTTGAATTTGGCCGTATCTGTTGCTGCCGGAGCAGTTGCAGCAGGGGCAGCGGCTGGCGCAGTTGCAGCAGCGGCCGGTGCTGTGGCTTCAGCAGCCATAACCTGAGTGGCATTCAGGGCGATAGCCATGGTGGTTGCCAGCAGAGTTACTTTAAACAGTGATTTCATCCATTTCTCCAGGACCAGAAATCTGTGACCTCTGGTAATAATTACGAAAGTTCGGCGGTTACTATAACTGTCCGTCTCACGACAAAACAATCTCTATACACGCCATTAGCGTCTTATTCCGACCTTTTTTACATCAATAAGTTTCGTCACACGATCGGGATATACGGATAAAGCGTCAGGGAGGTCAGGTAATCCTGCGGCTTTACGGGTAGAATCGCCGGTCTACAATACAGGATGAGGTTCAGGTCAGTGCACAACATGATCAACACGAGCCATACAGTGAGGTAATGATGATGAACTCAAATACCATTGAACAACGTCTGGAGATGCTGGAAAACAAACTGGCTTTTCAGGAAATTACCATTGAAGAGCTGAACATGATTGTCACACAGCATCAGTTGGAAATGAGCAGACTGCACGATCACCTGCGCCTGCTGACAGACAAACTGCGTGCCAGCCAGCCATCAATGATTGCCGATCAGTCGGAAGAAACGCCGCCACCGCATTATTGATACGGATTGCGACGCAACAAAAAGGCGCCCTTGCGGCTAATGCCGGTCACTTAAGCATTTTTATGAATACAAATTCATTTTTGTGCTTCAAAGGATAATGAAGGAATCAGGCTTATAGCGCTATTTTTCTTCATCGAAGGCCCAAATTCACGGGCCTCATTTCCTTAAGTGACCGGCATTAGCCCTTGCGGCGCCTTTCGTTTATATCACTGTTATATCACTGTGCGGGCGATTAATGACAACCGCAGCCGCCGTTACCGCCGCAACCGCCTTTTTTGCCGTGATCATGACCGTGGTCGTGATCATGGTCGTGGCCGTGACCACCGCAGCAACCGTCACCGTGTTCATGGTCGTGACCATGATCGTGGCCGTGTTCGCCATGAACGTGGCCATGAGCCAGTTCTTCTTCGGTCGCTTCACGGATTGCCACCACTTCAACGTGGAAGTTCAGGTTCTGGCCAGCCAGCATGTGGTTGCCATCAACCACAACGTGGTCGCCATCAACTTCAGTGATTTCGACAGGAACCGGGCCCTGATCGGTATCAGCCAGGAAACGCATACCGACTTCCAGCTCATCAACACCCATGAACACGTCTTTAGGCACGCGCTGAACCAGGTTGTCGTCGTAGTTGCCGTAAGCATCGTTCGCGCCAACATGTACGTCAAATACGTCACCAATTGCATGACCATCAAGTGCAGTTTCCAGACCGGAGATCAGGGAACCATGGCCGTGCAGGTAATCCAACGGTGCGCTCACCGGAGATTCATCAACCAACACACCGTCTTCTGTACGTACCTGATATGCCACGCTGACGACCAGGTCTTTTGCTACTTTCATGATAACTCCTACCGTTGGAAACTCAATTTTTTGTCTGCGGGCGTTGCATAACGCACGCAACTTCGCTTAAGGCTAATTCAGTGACGGCCACTTTTCGATGAGATCATCCTGAAAAGCGCGATCGGATAAATTTGGCGAAGAGTGTAGCGGAAATCCGCGTCTCTGTACTACCAGCATAAAAAAACACGAGCCATAACGCTACTTCGGATCGAAAATACCAATCACCTGCTCTTCCGGGCGAAGCTTCTTGCTGACCTGCGCGTCAGTCTGACGCTGATGGTGTCCGCACTTTACACACTCCACCACTTCAACCTGATCTTCCTGCCATAAAGCCAGTGTATCCATCGCCTTACATTTCGGACACACCGCACCAGCGATGAACCGTTTACGGGTTGTAGCCATGTTACTTCTCCTGAAATTTCCGATATTGCGTCCGGTCAGTTTTCGATCAACCACCGAAATTATTTTTCTGCTACCGGGCTATTCGTCATCGTCCCAGCCATCAAGCTGGCGACGTTCGTTATGCATTTCACTCTGAAAGATGTCTTCCAGCTCTCGCCGGGCCTCTTTCACGCGGGAAATCTGCGCAACGTCGCCGCGGTTTTGCGGCACCAGTTCACGCAACATCCGCATGTCGAGCCGGCGAAAATGTTGCTGCGCGCGATACGCACTGTGCGGATGCATGCCCAGCGTCACGAGTGCTTTCTTCCCAAGCTCCAGCGCACTAGAAAACGTCTCGCGGGAAAAATTCACTACGCCGGCCTGCAAAAGCTCATGCGCTTCCACACGGCCACGGGCACGCGCCAGAATATTCAGATGGGGAAAATGCTGCTGGCATAAATGCACGATAGCCATCGTATCTTCCGGCTCATTGGAGGTAATAACGATCGACTTTGCCTTTTCCGCGCCGGACGCCCTGAGTAACTCCAGTTCGGTTGCATCGCCGTAATAGACTTTGTAGCCGTAAGTCCGCATCAACCCGACGGCGCTGATATCACGCTCCAGCACCGTAATGCGCATTTTGTTCGCCATCAGCAAACGTCCGATCACCTGCCCGAAGCGCCCGAACCCGACAATAATCACCTGCGGTTCGTCATCCTGAACAAAATGCTTTTCGTCGCTTTCTTCGCCGTCGTTGTAGCGTCGCACCAAAATCCGGTCAACCCACTGCATCAGCAGCGGCGTGGTCATCATTGATAACGTCACCACCACCAGCAACAGCGAAAGCTGCGACGAAGAAATCACTTTCTGCGCGCCCGCCGCCGAGAACAGCACGAAAGCAAATTCACCGCCCTGACTGAGCACGGCGGAAAATTGCAGCCGGACCGAAGTACGCAAGCCAAATACACGGGACAGCCCGTACAACAAGGCACCTTTGACAGTCACCAGAACAATCACGCCCGCCAGCACCAGCAAAATATGGGTATAAAGCACACCCAGATTCAGCGCCATGCCGACAGAAATAAAGAACAGCCCGAGCAGTAAACCCTTAAATGGCTCGATAGCGATTTCCAGTTCGTGCTGATATTCACTTTCAGCCAGTAAAATCCCGGCGATGAACGTCCCGAGTGCCATCGAAAAGCCCAGCGTATCCATAAACAGCGCCGAGCCGAGCACCACCAGCAACGCGGCGGCGGTAAACACTTCACGCACGCCGGAGGCCACAATCAGCCGGAAAATCGGCCGCAGCAGATAGCGTCCGCCAATCAACATCCCGCCAAAGGCCAGCACTTTCAGGCCGATCATTTCCCAGTTATTGCTGCCTTCGGAGCCCCCCGCCAGAATCGGGATCAGCGCCAGTGCCGGGATCACCGCGATATCCTGGAACAGCAGCACGGCAAAACCCAACTGGCCGCCTTCGTTACGCGTCATGCCTTTATCGCGCATCAGTTGCAGTGCCATCGCCGTGGATGACATCGCCAGCCCGATACCGCCAATCACCGCCGCCTGCCAGGAAAACTTCGTGAGATACAACAAACCGCCAAGCACCAGCGCGGTCAGGATCACCTGCCCGGCACCGACGCCAAAGATTTGCCGCCGCAGCGCCCACAACTTACCGGGATTCAGTTCCAGCCCGATGATAAACATCAGGAAAACCACGCCCAGTTCGGAGAAGTGCAGGATCTCATCCACGTCACGGATAAAACCTAAGCCCCACGGGCCGATGGCAATCCCCGCCAGCAAATAGCCGAGTACCGCGCCGATACCTAAACGTTGCGCCAGAGGCACGGCGACCACCGCAGCGAATAAAAACAGCAGGATTGCCGTAGGAATACTTGAAACGTCCATCAGACGATCCCCCCATGCGGCAACGGGGATTGCAGCCATTCGCCGTACGCTTCGGCATGGCTCTGCAACACATCAGGTTTCTGACGTCGCGCCCAGTAAATAACGATTGGCGTCATCCAGTGCATATGGCACATCGCCGACGTCAGCTCGAACGGACGCATAATATCGGACATCGGATAACGGTTATAACCGCCCGCACGGTAAGCGCCTTCCGGCTCGCCGGTGGTAACGACCGAACGCCAGTATTTGCCGTTAAGCGCATTCCCGCCAGCACCGCTGGCAAACCCCCGGGCCAGCACGCGATCCATCCATTCCTTTAATAAAGCCGGGCAACTATAGGTATAAAGAGGATGCTGGAAGACAATCACTTTGTGTTCACGCAGCAGTTGTTGTTCGCGGTGGATATCAATAAAAAAATCAGGATAGTGGGCGTACAAATCATGCACGGTGACATGCTCAAGTTGCTGTGCCTGCTGTAACAAAACGCGGTTGGCGACTGAATCGGGTGATTCCGGGTGGGCGTACAGCAGCAAAACCTTTGGTGGCTGCGACATCAATACCTCCAAAGCGTCGTCAGGGTGCGGTTTTTCCGTTACCATGCTTCGCAAAGACAAAATGGGACGCGATACGTCTTGTTTAAATCATTATCATGACAATTTAACATACTCTCAACACGGCGCTTTATGATTGTTTTCTCCTCCTTACAAATCCGACGCGGCACTAACGTGCTGCTGGACAACGCGTCTGCGACCATCAATCCCGGCCAGAAAGTCGGGCTGGTGGGCAAAAATGGCTGCGGTAAATCCACCCTGATTTCGCTGCTTAAAGGTGAAATGAGCGCCGATGCAGGCAACCTGACGTTTCCGTCCAACTGGGCGCTGGCCTGGGTCAATCAGGAAACACCCGCTCTGGACCAGCCTGCGATAGAGTATGTTATCGACGGTGACCGCGAATTTCGCCAACTGGAAGCGCAATTGCAGCACGCTAACGAGCGTGATGACGGCCACGCTATCGCCACGCTGCACGGTAAACTCGACGCCATCAACGCCTGGACCATTCCGGCGCGCGCGGCGAGCCTGCTCAGCGGATTGGGCTTTACTCAGAATCAGTTGCAGCAGCCAGTCAAATCGTTCTCCGGCGGGTGGCGCATGCGTCTCAACCTTGCGCAGGCGCTGATTTGCCGTTCTGATTTACTGCTGCTCGATGAACCGACTAACCACCTGGATCTCGACGCCGTCATCTGGCTGGAGAAATGGCTGAAAAGCTACACCGGCACGCTGGTGCTGATTTCCCATGACCGGGACTTTCTCGATCCGATCATCGATAAAATACTGCATATCGAACAGCAGACGCTGAACGAATACACCGGTAACTACTCGTCTTTCGAACGCCAGCGTGCGACCAAACTGTCGCAACAGCAGGCATTGTTTGAAAGTCAGCAGGAGAAAGTGGCGCATCTGCAAAGTTATATTGACCGTTTCCGTGCGCAGGCGACCAAAGCCAAGCAGGCGCAAAGCCGTATTAAAATGCTGGAACGCATGGAGCTGATAGCCCCGGCGCACGTCGACAATCCTTTTCATTTTAGCTTCCGCTCGCCGGAAAGTTTGCCCGATCCGCTGTTGCGGATGGAAAAAGTCAGCGCCGGTTATGGCGACACCACGATTCTGGAGTCGATCAAACTGAATCTGGTGCCGGGTTCACGTATCGGCTTACTGGGCCGTAACGGGGCCGGGAAGTCCACGCTGATCAAACTGCTGGCTGGCTCCATGCCGCCGCTTCACGGTGACATTGGTCTGGCGAAAGGCGTCAAACTCGGTTACTTCGCGCAGCATCAGCTGGAGTTCCTGCGCGCAGAAGATTCGCCGCTGCAACATCTGGTGCGCCTGGCGAACAAAGAAACCGAACAGCAGTTGCGCGATTATCTCGGTGGATTTGGTTTCCACGGCGATAAAGTGACGGATCCTACCGGGCGATTCTCCGGCGGTGAAAAAGCGCGTCTGGTGCTGGCACTGATTGTCTGGCAGCGCCCTAACCTGCTGTTGCTCGATGAACCGACCAACCACCTGGATCTCGATATGCGTCAGGCGCTGACCGAAGCGCTGATCGACTTCGAGGGCGCGATGGTTGTCGTGTCGCATGACCGCCACTTACTGCGCTCCACCACTGACGATTTGTATCTGGTACACGGCGGCAAAGTGGAACAGTTCGACGGCGATCTGGAAGATTATCAGCAATGGCTGGTGGACATTCAGCGTCAGGAAAGCCAGCAGGACGCACCGGCCAAAGACGGCGGCGTTAACAGCGCGCAGTCGCGTAAAGACCAGAAACGTCGCGAAGCCGATTTCCGCAATCAGACCCAGCCGCTGCGTAAGCAAATCACCAAACTTGAAGCGCAGATGGAAAAATTAAGTACAGAACTGGCGACCATTGAAGAGCGTCTGGCTGATTCCGCGATTTACGACAACAGCCGTAAAGCCGATCTCACCGAATGTCTGCAACAGCAGACCAAAGTGAAAGGCGCGCTGGAAGAGACCGAAATGACCTGGCTCGATGCACAGGAACAACTGGAAGACATGTCGAAGGCCTTTGATCTCGACTAGAAGATCGTTCGGTAAGAAATGAGAAAGGCGCCACGACGGCGCCTTTCTTTTGTCTGCAAATCAGTGCCAGATCAGCAATACGCAGGCGGCGGTCAGGATCCCCATCGCGATATTAAAGGTATACCACGCACGCCTGCTGCGCAGCAGGCGGCCAATTACGGTACCGAAGCCAAGCCAGATGATCCCGGACACCAGATTGACCAGGAACATCCCGAGGCTGATACCGGCAATAGAGTGGTTATAGGCGGCACCGGCCAGACTGAAGCTCGCGACCGCGCCCAGCCCCATCAGCCACGCTTTCGGGTTGAGGAATTGCAGCAACCAGCCCTGATACAAGCGGATCGGCCTGGGTGGCGGGGCGCCGGTTTCCAGTTTTTCATAGGCAGATGTCGCAATCTTCCACGCCAGCCACAGCAGATACAGGCTACCGGCGATTTTGAGGAACAGATGTAACGCAGGATAAATCGTGATGAGCCCGCCGACCCCAAACGCCACCAGCAGCAAAATACTTTGCATGCCAAGCATAATGCCGACCATCAGCCAGAGTGAGCGGAAGAACCCGAAGTTAGCGCCAGACGTGGTTAACAACATATTGTTCGGGCCAGGGGTGATAGCGGCGACCCATAAAAATCCAAGCATCGAGAAAAATAAACCAGGTTCCATTTAATTTGGGTTCTCCGACCCGAAAGATGTGCGATAGCATTGAAGCTAACAGCGTGATATTGATCGCACAAGAGTCTCTTAAGAGAAATTTATTCATCTTATGTTTGAATCCTTTCGCCCCCTGCGCGGAGCCAGTAATCCTCACATCCAGACGCTGTTACCGCGGCTCGTTCGGCGGCACGCAAAACTCAAACCTCACTGGCAAAGGCTGGATACGCCGGACGGGGATTTTCTGGATTTAGCCTGGACTGAAGACCCGGAACAGGCGCGACATAAACCACGCATGATCCTGTTTCACGGACTGGAAGGCAGTTTCTTCAGCCCTTATGCCCACGGTCTATTGCAGGCCTGGAAAGACAAAGGCTGGCTCGGCGTCGTCATGCATTTTCGCGGATGCAGCGGTGAACCCAATAAACTGCTGCGTATTTACCATTCCGGTGAAACCGAAGACGCCCGTTTTTTCATTCGCTGGCTCAATGAAACTTATGGCGAAGTCCCGACCGGCGCGGTGGGCGTGTCGCTCGGCGGCAATATGCTGGCCTGTTATCTCGGGCAGGAAGGGGAAACGTGTACGCTGAGCGCCGCCGTGGTGGTCTCCGCGCCGCTGATGCTGGAACCTTGCGCTTACCGGCTGGAACAAGGTTCATCACGGATTTATCAGCGCTATCTGCTCGATCAGCTCAAAGGCAATGCCTCGCGCAAACTGGCGAAATATCCGGGCACATTGCCCGTCACGCTGGAGCAGCTAAAAGCCATGCGTTACCTTCGTGAATTCGACGACGCCATCACCTCAAAAGCACACGGATTTACCGACGCGCTGGATTATTACCGCCGGTGCAGCGGCCTGCCGTTACTGGCGCAGATCAGAACGCCGTTGCTGATTATCCACGCCAAAGACGACCCGTTTATGACGCCGGAGGTCATCCCGAAAGCAGAAGATTTACCGGATTGCGTGGAATATCAGTTAACAGAACATGGCGGACATGTCGGGTTTGTTTCCGGCAGCTTACGTCATCCGCAGATGTGGCTGGAGCAACGCATTCCGGCCTGGATCGCCCCGTATTTAGAAAATAAGACTAAGGAAACAACAGAGTGATTATTCCCTGGCAGGAACTGGACGCTGAACTGCTCACCAGCGTGGTGGAATCCTTCGTATTGCGCGAAGGCACCGATTACGGCGAGCAGGAACGATCGCTGGAACAAAAAGTCGATGACGTGAAACGTCAGCTGAAAAGTGGCGAGGTTGTGCTGGTCTGGTCAGAACTGCATGAAACGCTGAACATTATGCCGCGTGGTCAGTTCCGCGCCGGGCAGGAAGAAACCCCGCAGGACTGGTAACTCACGGCTCCGTCGATGCGGAGCCGTTTTCTTACGCCGTTGCCGAAATACAGGTTCCGGCGTCTCCCGCCAGCACCGCCTCGATCTGATCCAGCGCGCCGATATAGGCCGGATAGCCGCTGTAATTCACAAACGCGCTGACCGCCGCGACTTTGGGGCCCATCGAACCGTCGTTTTGCGCAAAAGGCGCGAGCTGCGCGGGCGTCGCACGACGGATCGCCCGTTGCTGCGGCGTGCCCCAGTGTTCATACACCGCATCGGCATCGGTCAGGATCACCAGCTTTTGCGCCTTCAGTTGACGCGCCAGCAGCGCTGCCGACAAATCCTTGTCGATTACCGCCTGCGCGCCGTTGCCATCTTCAAACACCGGAATACCGCCACCGCCATTACAAATCACCACGTGCCCGCGCGCCAGCAATTGCTGAATAGCGTCGATATCCACAATCCGCTTAGGCACGGGTGACGCCACCACGCGGCGCAAATAAGCCCCGTCGGCTTTCATTTTCCAGCCATGCAGATTTTCCAGTTCCTGCTGAGATCCCGGCGGGTACACCGGCCCGATAAATTTTTCGGGAGAGGCAAACGCCGGATCGCGGCTGTCGACTTCAATGCGCGTCAGCACGGTGGACACCTCTGGCATGCCCGTCTGCTGCCCGAGCATTTGCGCCAGCATAAACCCGATCATGCCCTGTGTTTCTGCGACCAGAATATCCAGCGGATAGGCGGGCACCTCCGTATACGCCTGATTTTGTAATGACAACAATCCGACCTGGGGCCCGTTGCCGTGAACAATCGCCAGACGGTAGCGCGTCGCCAGCCGCGCCAGCGCACCGGCCACCGTCGCAATATTGCGATACTGATTTTCAGCCGACAGGCATTCGCCACGTTGTAAAAGCGCATTACCGCCCAGTGCGACCACTAAAGTTTCCATGTTTCCTCCTTAAAGAAAGTGTTCCCTTAAAAGCGTCAATGCCAGCCAGACGCCAAGCAGCGTATCGGCACCCGACGTGTGCCCCAGCGCCAGAACCTGCTCTGCGCGCCGGGCACGAATCAGATGCAGCAATGGGGTGGAAAATTGTCTTCTCACCGCATGATGCAGATAGGCGCAACTGACCGATGATGTGAGCGTGCGCAGGTCCGGTGTATGATCAAAAAAGTCACCGACCGGCAACCCGTGCGCCGCACACACCAGCAACATGCCGGTCAGCGTGTCGTCGTGGCTCGGTGTCAGCCCCGCGCCTTTGCCCACTACGTTCTGCCAGTCAACGCGATGCCCCTGCAACTGCCGCAATAACTGATGCTGAATATGCGCCAGTTCTCCGCCGGGCGGTTCAAGGACAACCTGACGAAGCTCACCGAACAGCCCCGTAAGCTGCGGGCATCCGGTCAGAAAACCGTGCACATAGTCGTAAAGCTGCCGCGAGCCTTGTGTTACGTGCAAATCCAGTCTGCGCGCGGGCGGGTTTTCAGCACCCGCCCGCATCACATCGCCCAACGTCAGACGACTGAGTAGCCCTTCAAAATCCCGCGCCCGCAACAGCCATCCCATCGGGCTCAACCCTTTGCCGTATCGATGCAGCGTCAGCCATTCGCCCCGCTCATTGATCAGGTTGATGGCGCGGGAAAACAAACCAACGACCAGCCAGTCACCGGGACATACCGGTGCGTGAGCGCTGACCGCCAGCGGTGCGGGAATATTCATACCTGAGGATGCACCCCGAGATGTTCCGCCAGAGCCTCCAGCGCCTGTTCGAAGCAGGCCAGCGGCGCACGTACCGTGCCTGCACCAATCTGACCAATCCCCGGTTCGCGGTGAGCAATGCCGGTGTTAATCAGCGGCGTGATGCCGGTTTCCACCACACGCCGCACATCCAGCCCGAGGCAGGCGCCCTGAAAATCCCAGCCGGGAATTTGCAGCATCATGTTGCGTTCGAGGAAGATTTCCGCCATTTCCTCAGACACGGTGATGGCGGCGTCCATCCCGCCTGCGCCGACAAAACGGGTCACGCCCGGCGCGGCAATCATCGCTGCGCCGCCGACGCCAAAGGTTTCCGTGATGGCGCTGTCGCCCATGTCCGGGTTGGCGTCTTGCTGGCTGTAGCCGCTGAAGAACAACCCCTGCGGCATATTGACCGGTGCGGTAAACCAGCGGTCACCGAGGCCGCTGACGCGGATACCAAACTCTTTGCCGTTGCGGGTCATGGCGGTGACGATACTGCCTTTGCCGATGGCCGCACCGGCATCCATTGCCGCCTTGCAGTAAGCCATCGCCAGATTGAGGAAGAACTGATCGGTCGTACTCAGAAAATGCAAAACGTCAGTCAGCGTGGTTTTATCCAGATTGCCTGCCGCCAGTTGCGGTGCCAGCGAACGCATCAGTAACGCCGAAGTGGCGATATTGCGCTGATGGAATTCATCGCCCATCGTAATGCCCTGCGCCATCATCGCCGTTAAATCGATACCGCGCTCGAGACGATGCAACGCGCCACTCAGTGCCGGTGCCAGCACGTCGCGCATCCAGCGCAAACGCATCTGAACATCCGGGCCATAGGCACCGAAACGCATCACCTTGCCGATACCTTCGTTCATGTTGCAGAAAGCACGGTTGCCGTCAGTGAGATTGCCGATCACCAGCACCGGCATGTTCGCCGACGTGATACCGCCCATCGGCCCGACCGCACTGACGTGATGGCAAGGCACAAACCGGATTTCGCCACTATTCAGTAATTGCAACGCACGTTGTTCATCCTGCGCCCAGCCTTCAAACAGACAGGCGCCGATGCAGGCACCGCGCACCGGGCCGGTCATGTCTTCCCAGCAGACGGGCGGACCTGCATGCAGCAGGGTTTTTCCCTGATTCAGCACCGGGATCACCTGACGGGCGGGCTGAACATCAAGCCAGTGCGGTCGCGCCTGACGAATGCGTTCGATAACGGCGGTATTGGCCTGTTCGAGGGTATTTTTCATAAGATGTCTCGTTATCCGAAGAGGGGAAACGGCTCAGCCCAGTTGTTTTAACAAGCTGGCCAGCCGGAGATTGCCACCCGCAACGGGCGACCATGGGTAGTGCACGACCGGCACCGAAGCCGATTGCAAATCCAGCGCAAAACTGCGCAGTCCGGCGTTGATCACCGCGACCTGCGACAACAGCGGGCAAGTTGATGCCGCAGGTGTCACGGCAGTTTGGGTACATAAGGTGTGTGCCAGCAGCGTGGCTTCCGGCAGGGTTTGCACCACCAAAATGCCCGCCTCGCGCAATAGGGCGATTTGCTGCGAACGGCACTGCGGATCCTGCTCACTGCCCGTCACCATGGCGATCACCACCAGCGGCGCATGTCGGGCGCGCTGCGTCATCAGTTGCCTGACAGCCGTTGCCACCGAACCGGCCGGATCGCGCTGCGCACCATAACCAATGACCACATCCAGCAGCAGCACGCCGGTTTCAGATTTACCGGCCAGCCCGAGAATCAGCTGTTCCCGCGAGGTCGGGTCAATCATCGGATGCGGTTTGCCAACGGTGTAGAAATCGTCGCCCAAATCAATGATGCGGTGTCCGTTGTGGTCAAGCATGGTGCCGTGCTCATGGACATGATCGGCTTCCACGTCCAGCAGACCGGCCAGCACCATTGCGGCCTCGGCGGCCAGCGTGCCACCGGTAAACAATCCGGCGATTTTTTTACCCGTGACATCAGGCTGCGATGCGGCAACCTGAACCACCCGCGCCAGCAGGCAGGCGATGCGTGCCGCTTCATCGAGGGTCGATGCCAGCCAGACATTGCCGTCACGTGCCTGGCTGACCGGCGCACCGAGAAACAGCGCCACCACTGGCTTACGAATAGCTTTCATCGCTGCCATCACTTTCAGGCGAACGGCATCTGCCGGGGGTTTGGAGACAAAGGCCAGCACCTGACTTTGCGGATCCTCCGCCAGCATCTTCAGCGACGTCAGCGCACTGATGCCGCCGACCTGCGCGGAAAGATCGCGTCCTCCGAGGCCGATAGCCTGCGAAATGCCCTGTCCGTTCAGCGCAATTTGCGACGTCAGTTCCTGAATGCCGGTACCGGATGCGCCGGTCACGCCAATCACGCCTTGCGGCAACACATTGGCAAACGCCAGCGGTGCACCGGCAATAATGGCGGTGCCGCAATCCGGCCCCATCACCAGCAACCCTTTCTCACAGGCTTTTTGTTTAAGCGCGATTTCGTCTTCCAGCGTGACGTTATCAGAGAAAATCATCACGTTGCGGCCACTGTCGAGCGCCTGATGCGCCAGCCCGGCGGCATACTCGCCCGCAATGGAAATCAGCATCAGATTAGCGTCAGGAAGGCGTTGTTCCGCGCTGGAAAAACGGCGCGCTACCGGCAGAGATCGCCCGCCGCGTTGCCCGGCTGACATGGCTTTTAAGGCGTCTTCAAGCTGTGCGGTAATCGCAGCAATAATGCCTGCTTCGCGACTTTCGCTACGCACCGCCACGCAGATATCATTCGGCGTCGCCTGTTCAAAACAGGCATGCCAGAAACCGGTGGCTTCTAATAACGCTTTATTGGCGGGTGTCCCCATCATCACCGATACATCGTCAACGTCCGGTGATTCACTGAGCTGGCGGGAAATAATCATCAGGCTGACGGAATCCTGAAAACTTCCTTTTTTAATACAGGCGTGGATCATCTGCTTCCCTTATATTTTCAGACGGTGAGACGCAGGCTACGCAGAAATAAAACCTCGCAAGGTGAACTGGCTCACACTTGATTTATTGTCAGGTTTAATTAAATAACCACGCTGATTTACATGTGAAAAAATTAAATAATGAATAACGATTAAATAAAAAATTAATAAGAAAAAATGCGCATTAGCAAATTGATTTTCGCTATCCCTGATTAGTTATTCAGATCACATTCTCACGCGGGATATCCCGTATTTTCTTCGCTATTCAACTCCTCATTCGCTGCAAATAAGGAACGCCAGATGAAGGTCAGTCGCGAAGAATTACACCAGCTTATTGCCCGCAAACTCACCACCGCCGGTTTAACGCCGGAACATGCCGCCGTGGTGGCCGACGTGCTCTCTTATGCTGATGCCAGAGGCATCCATTCTCACGGCGCGGTGCGGGTTGAATATTATGCCGAACGTATTGCCAGAGGCGGCACCAACACCTCTCCGGCGTTGCAGTGGGAAGAAACCGGGCCATGCAGCGGCATTCTGCATGCCGATAACGGCCCCGGACACGTCGCAGCAAACCTGGCGATGGAACATGCCATCGACATGGCAAAAACCAAAGGCGTCGCCGTGGTGGGAATCCGACAGATGGGGCATTGCGGCGCGCTGTCTTATTTCGTTCACCGCGCGGCCAAAGCCGGTTTGATCGCGGTTTCCGTTTGCCAGTCTGACCCGATGGTGGTGCCGTTTGGTTCCGCCGACATCTATTACGGCACCAACCCGATTGCCTTTGCCGCACCCGGCGAAGGGGAGCAAATCATCACCTTTGACATGGCGACCACCGTGCAGGCGTGGGGGAAAATCCTTGATGCCCGGGCGCGCAATGAAAAAATCCCTGACACCTGGGCGGTAGATGGCGCAGGCAATCCCACCACCGATCCTTATGCCGTCGAAGCGCTTCTGCCGATGTCCGGCCCGAAAGGCTACGGTCTGATGATGATGGTCGATGTGTTGTCCGGTATTTTGCTCGGCCTGCCGTTCGGGCGCTCCGTCAGCTCGATGTATGAAGACCTCACCGCCGGTCGTGACCTCGGCCAGTTGCACATTGTGATTAATCCGGCGTTCTTTACCTCTTCTCAGATATTCAGAAAAAATATCAGCCAGATGCTGGCCGAATTAGTGGCACTTCGCCCGGCGCCGGGTTTTGAAAAAGTGCTGTATCCGGGTCAGAACCTGGATATTTATGAAGAGCATACGAAAGCCAATGGAATAGAACTGATAGATGATATTTATCGTTATTTAATTTCCGATGAGCTTTATACCCACACTTATCAAACACAATCTCCTTTCGCACATTAATTATTTATTTAAAGGTGAATATGCTATGTCGCCCTTTTATCAGCACGTAGAAAGTCAGCTCGACTGGTTATCGGTATTTGGCGCAGATCCGGCTGGCGGTATTTCCCGCCTGCTTTATTCCCCCGAATGGCTGGAAACGCAAAATCAGTTAAAACAGCGGATGACGCAGAATGGGTTTGCCACCCGTTTCGACGCCGTCGGCAATTTATATGGCCGCATCGAAGGCAGTGACCGCAAAGACGAGGTCATTCTCTCCGGCTCGCATATCGATACGGTGGTCAGCGGTGGCCATCTCGACGGACAGTTCGGTGTGCTCGCCGCCTTTATCGCCATGCGCTATCTGAAAGACACCTTTGGCACGCCGCGCCGCACGCTGGAAGTGGTGTCGCTGGCCGAAGAAGAAGGCAGCCGTTTTCCCTATGTTTTCTGGGGCAGTAAAAACATTGTCGGACAGGCCGATCCTGCCGATGTGCGCAACATCACCGATGCGCAGGGCGTGAAATTTACCGATGCGATGCAGCAATGCGGTTTCACGCTGCCTGGTTCTCCGTTGCCCGCCCGCCGCGATATCAAAGCCTTTGTCGAACTGCATATCGAGCAGGGCAGCGTGCTCGAACGCAATCAACAGCAACTTGGCGTGGTGCATGCGATTGTCGGTCAGCGCCGCTATACCGTGACCCTGACCGGCACCGCCAATCACGCGGGCACTACGCCGATGAGTTACCGCAAAGATACCCTTCAGGCATTCAGTCAGATTTGCGTGACGGCTACCGAAAGCGCCGAAGCGCACGGCGATCCGCTGGTGCTGACCTTCGGCAAAGTGGTGCCGGTGCCGGGTACCGTTAATGTCGTGCCGGGTAAAACCGTGTTCAGCATTGATTGCCGCCACACCGATCAGCAGGCGCTGCTGGCGTTTACCACAGAACTGGACGCCACCATGCGGCGGATTTGCCAGGAACGCGGCATCGGCATCGACATTGATTTATGGATGGATGAAGCGCCGGTGCCCATGGACAAACAACTGGTGGCGCAACTCGACGCCCTGTGCCGTGAACAAAACAGCCGTTACCGCGTGATGCACAGCGGCGCCGGGCACGACGCGCAGATTTTCGCCGCCTGCGTACCGACCTGCCTGCTGTTCGTTCCCAGCATTGCGGGTATCAGCCACAACCCGGCAGAAAACACCGCTGTTGCCGATCTGGCCGCGGGCGTGGAAATGCTGGCGAAAATGCTGCATCAACTGGCTTATTAATCTGTCTTAAAGGGAGTTTACAATGGGTTATATCAACCAAAACACAGGCTATATCAATGATTTACTTTCTAACCGTTCCATCATCAAACGCGGGAATTATGCGCTGATTGAACCCGACGGTCTGGTCAAAAATACCCTGCCCGGTTTTGAGCGCTGTGAAATCACCATTCTGGCGACGCCGAAACTGGGCGCGACCTTTGTGGATTATCTGGTCAACATGCTGGAAGGGGGGAAAAACCTGGCGGGCTTCGGCGGCGACGCGCATATCGAAACCTTCGTCTACGTGATCGACGGTAACATCACTGCGAATGCCGAAGGTCAGGATTACCGGCTGGAAAGCGGTGGATATCTTTACTGCCCGCCGGGCGTGAGCATGACGCTGGTGAATGCCAACGGCGGCCAGAACAGCCGCTTATTCCTCTATAAAAAACGCTATACGCCAGTCAGTGGTTTCCAGCCGCATGTGGTGAGCAACAACGTGCATCAGCTGGAAAAAATCCACTACGAAGGCATGTCGGATGTGATTGTGCAGGATTTACTCCCTGCGGATCTGGGGTTCGATATGAACATTCATATTCTGACGTTTGCGCCAGGTGCCTGCCACGGCTATGTGGAGACGCACGTGCAGGAGCATGGTGCGCTGATCCTCAGCGGTGAAGGCATGTATAACCTGGATAACCACTGGATCCTGGTGAAGAAAAACGACTATATCTTTATGGGTGCGTACTGCCCGCAGGCCTGTTATGCCGTGGGGCGCGATGAGCCGCTGAGCTATATCTATTCGAAAGACTGTAACCGCGACGTCGAACTTTAACGGTTCGTGAATGTAATAAGAAAACCGCCATCGCTGGCGGTTTTTGTGTTTTGAGAAACCGATAACGTCAGGAAGAGACCTTCATGCCAAGCCGGTAAACTCGGGCAAGATTTTGCGCAGCGTAGCGCAGGTTTTCCTCCCCCTGCTCCAGCACCGTTTCCAGTGGCGCGAGGCGTGGGAGAATACTGAATACGGCTTCCAGCCCGTGCTGATGCACGACTTCCACTCCTTCGCCCAGAATGCCCGCCAGCCCGATCACCGGCACATGGTGGCGTTGTGCCAGCCGCGCCACACCGACCGGTGCTTTGCCGTTAATGGTCTGCTGATCCAGCCGCCCTTCGCCGGTGATCACCAGCGTAGCACCTTGCATCGCCTCTTCCAGCCCGATGGCATCCATAATAATGTCGATACCGGAACGCATGTTGCCACGCAGGAACAACCGAGCCGCCACACCCATTCCGCCCGCCGCGCCGCCGCCTGGCCACTCAAGCACGTTAACCCCGAGATGGCGGAAAATAACCGCCGCCAGATGGGCCAGCGCCGCGTCCAGAACCTGAACATCTTGCACCGACGCGCCTTTTTGCGGGCCGAATACTGCCGCCGCACCGCACGGGCCGGTCAGCGGATTTTCCACATCGCACGCCACTTCAATCCGGCACTGCGCTAAACGCGGATCCAACTGACTCAGATCAATAGCCGCCAGTTGCGCCAGCGCCGCGCCGCCCCACGGCAGATCAATGCCCTGCGCATCGGTAAAACGACCTCCGAGCGCCTGTACCATGCCAATGCCGCCATCAACGGTCGCGCTGCCACCAATGCCTAAAATGATATGGCGGATACCGCCGTCCAGTGCATGACGGATTAACTCACCGGTGCCGAAACTGGTGGCCGTGAGCGGGTCACGCTGTCCGGCGGGCACCAGCATCAGACCGCTGGCGGCGGCCATTTCAATCACCGCACAATCACCTTTGCCGTTCACACCGTAAAAACCACGCACGCGATGTCCCTGCGGGTCTGTCACTTCAATATCAATGCGATGGCCGCCGGTCGCGGCAATCAGCGCATCCACCGTGCCTTCGCCGCCGTCAGCGACCGGCAGACGGACGGCCTCGAGTTCCGGGAACACAGCGCGAAACCCGTCTTCAATCGCCATCGCCGCACATTCCGCACTTAAACTTTCCTTGAATGAATCGGGCGCAATAATAATTTTCATCTTCAATCCTTCGGTAATGGGGACTCAGTGAACCCGGTCCCAGGGCAATAAATTTTCCAGCGCAATCGCCAGCATCACGCCGGTCAGCAAACCATTACTCAGCAGCGGACGCAGCCACAGCGGCACCTGCTGCACATATCCGGCAGGCAGCCCCATCAGGAAAATCCCGGCAAACAGCGGGATCGCCAGACGGTAAACATTGCGGCTGCTGAGCCTGATGTGGGGCAGAAATGACAGCGACGAACTGAGCAGAGGCAGATAAGACACCAGCAACACGGCGCTGCTGATGCTCAACGGGATGCGGGCGAAAAACGCCGTCAGCGGCGTAAACAGACCAATGGCAACCACCACCAGCGCGCCGAGAATAAACGGTGCTTTGCGGTTGTCATTGGTTTGCGTCAGCAGGCCAATCGATGAGACAAACGGCGAAAAAGGCACGATGCCCAGAACAGCCGATCCCAGGGTAAACAGGCCGGAAACCACAAAACTGCGGCGATATTGCGGGGTCTGCTGCGGGTAAAAAATCTGGGTGCCGCGCAGCGCGCCAAAAGTATTCGAAATATTCAGCAGCCCGGTCATCGTGGCGGTCAGGATAATACCACCGCGTAATTCCTGCGGCGCGCCCAGCGGAAACCACTGCCAGTCTGTGCCGGTGCCCGGGCTGACGGCCTGCGGGAAAATGATCCTATATGCCGCCCAACCGAGCAACGTACCAGCCAGCAGGCCATATTTATTCCACGGTGACGGCAGCCAGACCACAATACCGACCACCAGCGCCGCCACGGCGAGCGCCAGCAGGAACGCCGGAAAATCAATAGCCACCGGCCCCTGCGGCACGCCAAAAGGGAGCCCCAGCATGCCTTTAATAAACAGCGACAGCAGTTGGGCACCGAGTAAAAACATAAACACCATCATCACCGCCGGACGAAACAACACGGCGATACGATGACCAAGCCCGCTCAGGCCAATCAGCACGGTGATCACACCGGAAAGTGCGATACCCACAGCCAGACTGCCGCCGATCACCGGCAGCGGCGTCCCTTGCGCGGCTTCCGCCAGCGTCACGGTGAGGATCACGCCCCACCACAATCCGGTCGGCCCTTCCATAATGGCACGGCCGTGGCCGAGCGCCGCCTGCGCCACGCACGCCAGCCCGGTGGCGATAAAAGAGTATTGCATCAGGCACAGCGTGGCCGCATCGGAAAGCTGAAACGCAGACTGTAATGTCGGCGGGATAACCACCGTGTTGCAGAAAATGAAGAAGAACCACTGGATACCCGGCAGGATTTGCGCTCTGGGAAATAACATCATGACAATCTGGCTGACCTCAAAAAGAAAAAGCCCGCCGTTTACACAGCGGGCAGATGCAGAGATTACTGCTGGTGTTTCAGTACGAATTTACCGATGCACTTATCCTGGAAACCGTCTTTGATGTCATAGATGGTTTCGCCGCGCAGAATAGTTTTCACGACCTGCGCATTGATGGTGCGGCCAACATACGGACTGACTTTATGGCGATATTCCAGATCTGACGCTTTCAGCACATAGCTGCTGTTCGGTTTGATGAACACGAAATCGGCATCTTTGCCGATGGAGATACGGCCTTTATGCTTCAGCCCGAAGATATCCGCCGCGTTGGAAGACATCAGCTTTGAGAACATCGGCAACGACATACCGCGTTTCTGCACGGCTTCGTCGAACATCACATCGACGCAGTTTTGCAGTCCGGCGATACCGCCCCACGCCTGCATGACGTTGCCGGCTTTCATATCCGGCGGGCACGGTGAATGGTCGGAGACCAGGCAGTCAAAGTCACCTTTCAGCAGGTGTTCCCACATGCCGTCCTGATTTTTCTTGTCGCGGATAGGTGGCGAACATTTTGCCAGCGTGCCGATCTCTTCAAACTGTGCGGTATCCAGTACGAAGTAATGCGGGCAGGATTCACAGGTCACGCGCTGGCCTTCGTGACGTGCGCGCAGCACTTCCGCCAGACCTTCCGGGCTGGAGATATGGCAGACGTGCAAACGGCAGTCCGCTACTTTCGCCAGATACAACACGCGGCGAATGGCTTCCACTTCAGTGAAGACCGGGCGTGAGGCAACATAATCATGTGCCGTCACCCGTCCGGCGTCTTTGGCTTCGCGGCCCAGTTCGTCGCAGATCAGCGCGTTTTCCGCATGAACCGCCACTAGCTGATCGCGTTTTGCCAGAATTTGCAGGCCTTTGAAATATTCCCAGTCATTCACGTCACGGAAATCGTTACTGACGCTGCGGTCGCCGCAGGTAGCGACGAAACATTTGTAGGCCACCACGCCTTCTTCATCCAGCTCATGCAAACGGTCAAGGTTGTAAGACACCAGCCCGCCAAACTGCGCGGCATCGATGGTCAGCTTGCCTTCGGCTGCATCGAATTTCATGTGCAGGGACGCGCGATCTACCGTGGCCGGTAACTGGTTAAGCGGCATTTCGATCATGGTGGTGATCCCGCCTTTGGCCGCCGCACGGGTACCGCTGGCGTAGCCTTCCCAGTGACTGCGGCCCGGTTCGGAGATGTGCGTATGGGCATCCACCATTCCCGGCGCAACGATCAACCCTTCGGCACTGAGGATTTTTTCTGCGCCAGTCAGGTCATCGCCGATGGCGACAATTTTGCCATTCTTCACCGCGATATCCGTAATCACGGCTTCACTTTCCAGAACAACAGTGCCTTTTTTAATGATCAGATCATATGACATGGTTATATTTCCTTATGAAAGTACAGAGATAAGATTTTATTATTGGATTTATTATTCGTTTATTTCATGCCGGTTTACCGGCTCACACATTTTGCGGCTGAAGTGACGGTTCCCTTTTCATAAAAACGGAATACAAAACGAAAGCCACAATGACGCCCACAAACCAGGAAACCCGCGATAAAGGTTCCAGTACAGGAATAAACTTTCCGCCCAGTGAAAGGACGACGGCAATTAATGTCACGGCGAATGCCACGGTATTAAATCCGCGATCGTAATAGTGATAATTTCCCGGTGCGGTATACAGCGTATCCAGATCCAGCTCACTGCGTACCACAATAAAATAGTGCGCCATCATCACGCCAATGACCGGCCCTAACATCCCGCCGATAATATCGAGGAACAGGTAAATACTTTCCTGATTCTCCATCAGTTTCCACGGGCAAATCACCACGCTTATCAGGCTGGCAATCAGCACACCTTTTTTATAGGTCAGCTTTTTCGGTGCGATAGCGGCAATCTGGAAACCGGCCGGGATAATGTTACCGGTGGCGTTGGTCGAAATGGTGGTCATCAGGATCACTAACACAGCAAACACCGAGGCGAACAGGCTGTCCCATTTCTGTACGATATCCAGCACGTTCCAGGTATCAACGCCGTAGTGAATGCTTGCCCCAGCCAGAATACAGACGCTGGCAACGGCAAACAGCACGTACGCCACGATAAGACCCAGCGTTTGTCCCCACGCCTGCTGTTTAAAGCTGCTGGCATTCTGGGTAAAGTCCGAAGCACTCACCGCCGGTGCCGCCCACACCGCGACCACGGCATTGATCACCACCAGAAACAGGAACAGCGGATTACCCGATTGCTCGGCATTGGCGGGCACATAGTTAAGGATATTTTCCAGCCCGGCCAGCGAGATAGCCCAGACCGCCATGCCGCCGAAAACAACATAAATGCACGGATTAAGGATGGCGGTGAATTTATTCAGCACCCCGCCGCCGCCAAAACCGATCATCACGTTGATTGCCCAGAAAATCATAAAGGCGATCAGCCCCGGCATGGAAATACCCAGCAGATTGAAATCACCGCCGAGGGTCAGGAACTCCGGCCAGATTTTGCCAATCAGGATCAGGAAGGCCAGTGAACCGGCATAGCATTGCAAACCGAACCACATAATCGCCGCGATACAGCCTCTGAGAATGCCGGGAAATAATGCGCCGCGGATACCGTAAGAACCGCGCAGGATCATCGCAAAAGGTACGCCGTATTTCGAACCTGCCGCCCCGTTTAATACCATCACCGCCGCAATAAACAGCGCGCTGATAATAATCGCCATCATCACGCTAAACGTAGACAACCCGAGAATAAGAAATCCGCCGACCGCAATATAATTCGGCACGTTGTGTACCGAACCCATCCACAGCGTAAAATAATTAAATCCTTTCCAGTTTCTTTTTTCTTTTAATTTTGGCAGAAGATCGTTGCTGTATCCTCTTTCACGATAACGTTCTTGCTGAGTGCATTCTGATTCATTCATCCTTAATTCCTCATAATACGTTAGGGACGTGCTTGTGGATTAAAAAAGGCTGACATTGATGCCAGCCTTACTTAATTAACCGATTTTGTGATTCGACATCATTTCCAGCGACTGAATTAATGACGAATGATCTAACTGCGATCCGCCGTTTGCTGCACAGACATTGAATAACTCCTGACAGGTCGCCGTATTAGGCAGGCTGATTGATAAGGCTTTGGCACTTTGCAGCGCCAGGTTGAGATCTTTCTGGTGCAGCGCGACTTTAAAGCCCGGCGCAAAAGTGCGCTTGATCATGCGCTCACCGTGCACTTCCAGAATGCGCGATGAGGCGAATCCGCCCATCAAAGCCTGACGAACACGGGCAGGATCGGCACCGGCGCGGGAAGCAAACAGCAGCGCTTCCGAGACAGCTTCAATATTCAGCGCCACAATGATCTGGTTCGCCACTTTGCAGGTTTGCCCGGCTCCGCAATCGCCCACCAGCGTGATGTTTTTACCCATCAGCTCAAACAGCGGTTTGATATCGTTGAAGACTGATTCCTTACCGCCCACCATGATGGTCAGCGTGCCCTGCTGCGCGCCAATTTCACCGCCGGAAACCGGCGCATCCAGATATTCCCCCCCCAGTTGCTGCACACGCTGCGCAAACGTTTTGGTTTCAATCGGTGAGATGGAACTCATATCGACAATGGTTTTGCCTTTCAGCGGCACGCTGGCGCAGCCGTTGTCACCAAACAGCACCGTTGCCACGTCTGGCGTATCCGGCACCATGATAATAATGACGTCGGCGTGAACGGTGACTTCTGCCGGTGTCGCACAGGCTTTGGCACCGGCATCGGTCAGTGAAGCAGGCACGTTGCCGAGTGTGGAGAAATGCAGACTGTGCCCGGCATCCACCAGATGTTGCGCCATCGGTGCGCCCATAATTCCTAAGCCGATAAATCCAATTTTCATGCTAATTCCCTTTCAATGTGACTGAAATTTGGCGTACAGAAATCCCTCACCGCGAGGGTGAATAATGTCTGTTTCTCGCGTTTTATAACGATTAGCGGTAGGCGTTAAGCCAGCCTAATCCTTCTTCCGTGCGCGCCCGTGGCTTATATTCACAACCGACCCAGCCGTCGTAATCCGAGTTTTTAATCAGGTTGAAAATAAAGTCGTAATTAATTTCACCGGTACCCGGTTCATTACGGTTCGGGTTATCCGCCACCTGCAAATGACCGATTTTGTCCGCATGGCGGATCAGGGTATTCGCCAGTTCCCCTTCCATCCGCTGCATATGGTAAATGTCGTACTGGATAAACAGGTTGTCACAGCCGACGCGTTCAATAAGATCCAGCGCCTGTTGCGTACCGGTCAGATAAAATCCCGGCATATCAAAGTGATTGATCGGCTCAATCAGCAGCATCAACCCCTCTTTCGCCAGCGCCTGTGCGGCATAGCGCAGATTTTCCACCACCAAAGGCGTCACGCTGACGGCATCAGAACCCGCCGGAGTTTTGCCAATCAGACAGTTAATTTTGCGGTTGCCGAGTGCTTTGGCGTAAGCGATGGCCTGTGCTACGCCTTCGCGAAACTCCGCTTCACGCCCCGGCAGGCAGGCAATACCGCGCTCGCCCGCCGCCCAGTCGCCCGCGGGCAGATTGTGCAGCGTATGTTGCAGCTTATTTTGCGTCAGCAACGCCTTCAGGGTGTCAGCCGGATAGTCGTAAGGGAACATAAACTCCACCGCCGTAAAACCGCTGTCAGCCGCCGCTTTAAAGCGCTGAAGGAAATCTACCTCCAGAAACAGCATGGACAAATTCGCAGAGAACTTGAGCATTTTCAGCCTCCTGGCTTATTCATATTTCATGAAGCTGACGTGCGTCGGTGCGTCATCCGCATTGTCGGCAACCGGCTCAAACTCATTCACACTGTCAATTTCGCCGCCCATGGAAATATTGGTGACGCGTTCCAGCATGATTTCCACCACCACCGGCACCTGATGTTTTTTCATCAGACGTTTAGCTTCTGTAAACGCCGGGGCGATATCTTCCGGCTTGAAGACGCGTATCGCTTTACATCCCAACCCTTCCACCACTTTCACGTGATCGACGCCGTAACCTTTCACGTCTTCAGAGTTGATATTTTCGAACGCCAGTTGTACGCAGTAATCCATATCAAAGGCGCGCTGCGACTGGCGGATCAGGCCGAGATAAGCGTTGTTCACCAGGACGTGGATGTAAGGAATGTTGAACTGCGCACCGACCGCCAGCTCTTCGATCATGAACTGGAAATCGTAATCGCCTGAAATCCCGACCACCTGACGTTCCGGCGCAGCAATGCAGACGCCGAGTGCCGCAGGAATGGTCCAGCCCAGAGGGCCCGCCTGGCCGCAGTTGATCCAGTGGCGCGGCTCAAACACGTGCAGCATCTGCGCCGCCGCAATTTGCGACAGGCCGATCGTGGTTACGTAATTCACATTGCGGCCAAAGGCTTTGCTCATTTCTTCATAGACGCGTTGCGGTTTGACCGGCACATCGTTGAAGTGGGTTTTGCGCAGCATGGTGCGTTTGCGTTCTTCACATTCCTGGATCCAGCTTTCGCGACATGGCAGTTTGCCGGCTTTTCTCTGCTCTTCCGCCACTTCTATCAGCAGTTTCAGGGCTTCACCGGCGTCAGACACAATGCCTAAATCAGGACAAAGTACGCGGCCGATTTGTGTCGGTTCGATATCAACGTGGATGATTTTGCGGCCTGCGGTGTATTTCTCTACCGAGCCGGTATGACGGTTGGCAAAACGGTTACCGATGCCAAATACCAGATCCGACGCCAGCAGTGAGGCGTTACCGTAGCGGTGCGCGGTCTGCAATCCGACCATGCCAGCCATCAGGCGGTGATCGTCCGGGATCACGCCCCAGCCCATCAGCGTCGGGATCACCGGCACTTGGGTTATTTCAGCAAAGCGCTGCAACAGCGCGGCGGCATCAGCGTTAATCACACCGCCACCGGCCACAATCAGCGGACGCTCACAGGCGTTGAGCATTTCCATCGCTTTGACGGCCTGAGCGACGGTGGCGGCAGGCTTGTAAGCGGGCAGCGATTCATAAGTTTCCGGATCGAATTCGATTTCGGCGGTCTGCACGTCATACGGCAGATCGACCAGTACCGGACCGGGGCGACCGGAGCGCATCAGATGAAACGCCTGTTGCAGAACACGCGGCACCAGCGCAGGTTCCAGCACGGTCACCGCCATTTTGCTCACCGGACCGGCAATCGCCTGAATATCCACCGCCTGAAAATCCTCTTTATGCAGACGCGCGCGCGGTGCCTGACCGGTAATGCACAGGATCGGAATGGAATCCGCCGAGGCGGAATACAGCGCGGTGATCATGTCGGTACCCGCCGGGCCAGACGTCCCCAGGCACACGCCGATGTTGCCGGCTTTCGCACGGGTATAACCTTCGGCCATATGCGATGCACCTTCCACATGACGGGCTAACACATGACGGATTTTTCCATGCAGGCGCATGGCGTTATAAAACGGGTTAATCGCTGCGCCCGGTACACCAAACGCGGTGGTGATCCCTTCTTTTTCCAACACATACATTGCTGCCTGTGCAGCTGTCATACGAGCCATAGCTAAATCCTCAGGTAATTCCGCTTTGCATAAAATAACGGAAAAAGTTTCCAACTTTAATTTGACTGAAAAAAATCCCGCTCACGACAGAGCGGGGATCGCAGGACGAACCGGTTAGTGGCGCTGACCCAGGGCCAGACTGATGTCACGCGCGGTATCCCGCACCAGTTCGCCTAAATCGGTAAAACGCTCCGTCGTTAAGCGGGAGCTGGGGCCGGAGATCGAAATCGCCGCCACCGCATTGTTATTGCTGTCAAAAATCGCCGAGGCCAGGCAGTTCAGCCCTGTCACATGCTCTTCGCTGTCCTGTGCAAACCCCTGCTGACGCGCGTGTTGCAGATCCTTTTTCAACGCATTCAGATTATCCAGCGTGTGCGTCGTAAAGTTCTTCAACCCCGCCTGCATCATCAGGCTCATCAGCGCCTCGTCATCCAGCGAATACAGCAACGCTTTCCCGGCCCCGGAGGCATGCAGTGGCAGACGGCTGCCAAGCGGCGCGCACATCCGCACCATCGACTGGCATTCCCGCTGGCCGATCAGTACCGCTTCGAAACCGTTGCGGATCGCCAGATTGGCCGTTTCGCCCGACAACAGCATCAGACGTTGCATATAAGGCGCGGCGACTGACAATACATCCCGGTTATGGATATAAGACGATCCGACCGTAAACGCCTGTAAGCCAATGTGCCACCAGCTCAGTTGCGCATCCTGATAAACAAAATCGGCCTCTTCCAGCACTTTCAGCAGTCGAAAGGTGGTGGAAAGGGGCAGCGACAAATTCTCTGCAATGTTGCTGACAGAAGAACTGCCGCCGGACTGCGCCAGATAATTCAACACCGCAATGCCGCGTTCTAAGGCCTGAGCGCCCTTTTGCGAACCAGAACCAGGCTGGCTAGGACGCCCCCGTTTTTTTACTTCGGCCATCTCACATTTCTCCAGCATCAGGCGCTGAGCGCCCGCGTTTCGCTTGTTTTCAGATGCTTGTATCTTATGCAAGATGCTTTATAGCGTCACGACTTTAATCCCGCCGCAACGGGTAAAATAAGCTGATAGCCCTGAGGTAACTGACTGATATCACAGTTGTCTGCGCCGCCACGATCGACGGTGAGAAAATTCGTCACCGTCTCAAACGCAAACAGCGGATGGTGCCAGACATTCCGGTGATAATTCACGCCCTGCAGGCCGTTGGTGATAAAGGCTTTCAGCGTGGAGATGTCCGGCGTCTCGCCCCCTGCCGCAACAATCACGATAAAGCGCTCGCCCTGCATCGGCACAAACGCCTGTGAACCGAGCGGGTGTTTTTCGAGTTGCGTCACCACAATGGGCAACGGTGCTGGCTGGGCGCGGTTGATGCTGACCAGCGGGCGATCCTGCCCGAGGATTTCCACGTTGGTCAGATCGTGGTACCGCTCAACCTTGCCGTCGTTGATATGAAAAAAATCGCGACCTGTCGTCTCAATCACATCGCCGTAAACCGCGAAGGCCGCCTGGGTCAGCGGGTAAACCGGAAGTTCCATGGCATTCATCCCTGCATTTAAAATAAAACCGGTGAGATAAGCCCGCCAGATTGGCGGATTTATCCTCAATGCAATTACTGTAGAAACTTTTTCCAACTTGCTCAATCGAAATATGGAAAAAGATTCCATAAAATTGATGAAGTCCACAATTCTCATCCGGTTAAATCTATAAAATCTTTTTCATTCAATGCATTAACATTACTTCAGGTGACCTATGCTGGATGAGGAGTCGATTAAAACCTTTATGCACGTCGCGCAAACAGGCAGCTTTTCCCGCGCGGCAGAGATGCTGCATAAAACGCCCGCGACCATCAGCTATCGAATTAAGATGCTGGAAGACAGTGCCGGGACGTTATTGCTCAACCGCACGACCCGTACGGTGTCGCTGACGCCCGCCGGACAGCATCTGCTTGAACGATGTCGCCAGTGGCTAACCTGGCTGGAGGGTGTACCGGCAGAACTGCAGCAGATTAACGACGGCATTGAGCGCCAGCTGAATGTGGTGGTGAACAATCTGATGTACTGCCCTGAAGCTCTGGCAGCGTTATTAAGCTCTCTGACGCAGCGCTACCCGTTCACGCAGTTCACTTTCACACGGCAGATTTACATGGGGGTATGGGATACGCTGCTGTACGAAGATTTTCAGCTGGCGATTGGCGTCACCGGCACCGAATCTCTTTCTAACGCCGTGAATCTGCTGCCGCTGGGTGAAGTGGACTGGGTTTTTGTTCATGCACCCTTTCATCCGCTGCAGCACATCACTGGCATGCTGGAAGAAGCGGTGTTGCGTCAGTACATTGCCATCAATGTGGAAGACACCTCGCGCCATCTGAACAAGCGGGTAGCCTGGTTGCTGACCGGGCAACGGCAGATCATCGTGGCAGATGTGGCGACTAAACTGGCCTGTCACCTGAAGGGAATGGGTATCGGTTTTCTGCCGCGCCATCTGTGCCAGCCATATCTCGACAGCGGCGAGCTGATCGCCCGGCAAATCCGCTATCCGCGCGCCCCTTCCCCGCTCAGTCTGGCGTGGAAAAAGGAGTACACAGGCAAGGCGCTGCATGACATTGTTTCTCTGTTCCACCAGAAAGACCCGCTGATCCAACCGTTGCTGGCGGGTTTAGAATAGTGATGCCCTCTTTGGCTTCGCGAATAAATATGGTAACAATAGGCTTAATTATGCGCAGCCTTGACGCCAGATCTTCGACCACAGAAAAGACCGCGTCTCGCCTGCCTGCATCACCTTTATGGAGAACAGCGCATTATGTCAGCCAAACATCCTGTTATTGCCGTGACCGGTTCGAGCGGTGCAGGCACCACGACCACCAGCGTGGCATTTCGTAAAATATTTCAGCAGCTTGGTTTGCGTGCGGCGGAACTGGAAGGCGACAGTTTTCATCATTTCACCCGTCCTGAAATGGATGCGGCAATACGCAAGGCGCGCGATCTGGGACGTCATATCAGCTACTTCGGGCCGGAAGCCAATGACTTTGGTTTGCTGGAAAAAAGCTTTATCGAATACGGTAAAACAGGCACTGGCCGTTCACGTAAGTATCTGCATACTTATGACGAAGCCGTTCCCTACAATCAGGTGCCGGGTACCTTTACGCCGTGGCAGGCGTTGCCGGAACCGACGGATATTTTGTTTTACGAAGGGTTACACGGTGGTGTGGTGGCGGACAAAATTGACGTTGCCGCGCAGGTCGACCTGCTGGTCGGCGTAGTGCCTATCGTCAACCTCGAATGGATCCAGAAACTGGTGCGCGATACCGGCGAGCGCGGGCATTCCCGTGAAGCGGTGATGGATTCCGTCGTGCGTTCGATGGATGACTATATCAATTACATTACCCCGCAGTTTTCCCGCACGCACATCAATTTCCAGCGGGTACCCACCATCGATACCTCGAACCCGTTTGCCGCCAAAGCCATTCCGTCACTGGATGAAAGCTTTGTGGTGATCCACTTTCAGGGGCTGGATGACATCGATTTCCCGTATCTGCTGGCCATGCTGCAAGGGTCGTTTATCTCGCACATCAAAACACTGGTGGTGCCGGGCGGCAAAATGGGGCTGGCGATGGAGCTGATCATGGCGCCGCTGGTGCAGCGCCTGATGGAAGGCAAGAAGATCGAGTAAACTTTATTCGGCTGCAATCACTTCAAAGCTGTGGGTGATTGTGGCCGCTTTCCCCAGCATCAGAGACACAGAACAGTATTTTTCGGCAGACAGGCTGACCGCACGTTCAACAATCTTATCGGTCAGATCCTTACCGGTGACGATAAAATGCAGATTGATGTGAGTGAACAGACGCGGCGCTTCTTCGCGGCGTTGTGAGGTCAGCTTCACTTCACAATCACGCACGTCATTACGACCTTTTTGCAAAATTGACACCACGTCGATTGCACTACACCCCCCTGCGGACATCAGTAACATTTCCATCGGGCTTGGGGCTTTATCACCCGCGTTTCCATCCATTGAAATCTGATGACCCGATGCAGACTCACCTAAAAATGTCAGTCCTTCAACCCATTTGACACGTGCATGCATGAACTATTCTCCCGGTGAATAAACTTGTCGAAATCTGCTCTCAGAGTACCCTTTCACCTAAAATCTGGCAACGTAACCCGATCGCCATCATGCTGAAGCGAGACAACAGAAGACAGCATCTCAAACCTGTGCTACAAACAAAGCCGAAACATACTTTCCAGTAAATTGCGGTGACGGTTTTTGCGGTTTAAGTACAGAACCCACGGTGATGACAGCAATAAACAGGCTGTTGCACTCCGACATCCGCTTGCAGCATTTCTGGAGAGTTATATGCTGAAAGGGCGCTTTGGATTTGAAGTGCCGTACAGGGAACTCTGAGCCCTGTGATTTTGGGCAGCGATAACAACAGAGGATAATAGCAAATGGTTCTCGGCAAGCCACAAACAGACCCGACTCTTGAATGGTTCCTGTCTCACTGTCATATACATAAGTATCCTTCTAAAAGTACGCTGATTCACCAGGGTGAAAAAGCCGAAACGCTTTACTACATCGTGAAAGGGTCAGTTGCTGTCCTGATTAAAGATGAAGAAGGCAAGGAAATGATACTGTCCTACCTTAACCAAGGTGACTTCATCGGTGAGCTGGGACTCTTCGAAGAAGGTCAGGAACGCAGTGCCTGGGTACGTGCTAAAACTGCCTGTGAAGTGGCTGAAATTTCATATAAAAAATTCCGCCAGCTGATTCAGGTTAACCCGGATATTCTGATGCGTCTCTCCGCGCAGATGGCCAACCGTCTGCAAGTGACGTCAGAGAAAGTCGGCAACCTTGCCTTCCTTGACGTTACCGGTCGTATCGCTCAAACCTTGCTCAATCTGGCTAAACAGCCTGATGCAATGACCCATCCGGACGGGATGCAAATCAAGATTACCCGCCAGGAAATTGGCCAAATCGTCGGTTGTTCACGTGAAACAGTCGGACGCATTCTCAAAATGCTGGAAGATCAAAGCCTGATCTCCGCACACGGTAAAACGATTGTCGTTTACGGCACACGTTAATCCCTCAAAAATTGGCGCGGCAAAACACTGTCGCGCCTTTTTTATGGGCTAAGCTTTACCCATGACGCTATGGCGAAGACTGTTTTACCATCCTGAAGTGAACTACGCGCTGCGCCAGACGCTGGTGTTGTGCTTACCTGTTGGCATTTGCTGGCTGTTTGGCAATTTGCAAATGGGCCTGCTGTTTTCCCTCTGCCCGGCCTGTTGTAACATCGCCGGTCTGGATACCCCGCATAAACGCTTTTTCAAACGCCTGCTCGTTGGCGGTTCACTCTTTGCCGTGAGCAGCCTTCTGCTGCAACTGATGCTCGAAAGCTGGCATATACCGCTGCCGCTGATCATGCTGTCGCTGGCGTTACTGCTCGGCGTCACCGGTGAAATCAGCCCGCTGCATGCGCGCCTGTTGCCCGGTGCGCTGGTGGCGACTATCTTCACGCTGAGTATGGTGGGCGTGCGCCCGATGTGGCAGGCCCCGGTGTTGTTCGCCGCTGGCACAGCCTGGTACGGATTGTTTAACTGGGCGTGGTTTCGTATTTCGGAAGAACAGCCGATGCGCGAAACGCTCAGCCAGCTCTATCTGCAACTCGCGGATTATTTCGAAGCCAAGTACAGCCTGCTGACGCAACACACCGATCCCGAAACCGCGTTACCCCCACTGCTAGCCCGCCAGCAGCAGGTTATCGACCTGATTGCCCTGCTTTATCAGCAATTACACATGTTGCCCCAGCACGGACATCATCATCACCATAAGCGGCTGTTTCAGCGTTTTCAGGTGGCGCTCGATTTGCAGGAGCACATTACAGTGAGCCTGCATCAGCCGGAAGAAGTGCAGAAACTGGTGGAGGAAAGCCATGCCGAAGCGGTTATCCGCCGAAATGCACAGGTGATTTCCACCCGTCTTCGGGTGATTGCCGACGATATTCTTTATCACCGTTTATCCGGGCGCTTTACGATGGCCAATGAGCTGACCGCGCTGGAGAAAATCGCCGCGCGCAACCCGGACAATCCGGTAGGTCAGTTTTGTTATTACCATTTCAGCCGCATTGCCCGTCTGTTACGCACACAGCGGCCGTTGTACAAACGTGACCTGATGAACACCCAGCCGCGTTTGCCCTTCTGGCCCGCGCTGAAAAGCTATCTTTCCTTCAAATCCGTGGCACTGCGTAATGCCGCACGTTTGGGCATTATTCTGGCGATTGGCAGCAGTCTGGGTCTGTTCTTCAATTTGCCCAAACCCTACTGGATCTTGCTGACTATCATGTTGGTCAGCCAGAACGGTTATAACGCCACGCGGGTGAGGATCCAGCACCGTGCACTCGGTACGCTGGCCGGATTGCTGATTGCCTCAGGCTTGCTCAAACTGGAACTGCCGGAAGGCACCACGCTGCTGTGCATGTTGCTGATCACCCTGTTGTCCTATACCGTTCTGCGCAAAAACTACGGACTGGCGATGGTCGGCATGACGGTGACTGCAGTGTATACCCTGCAATTGCTGGCGATGAACGGCGTGCATTTTCTGGTACCACGACTGGTCGATACCCTGATCGGCTGCGCGCTGGCCTTTGGTGGCACTATCTGGTTGTGGCCGCAATGGCAAAGCGGTTTGCTGCGCCAGAATGCACACCAGGCGCTGGAAATCTATCAGGACGCTATCCGCCTGCTGCTCGAGGAAAGCCCCGACACCGCCAAACTGGCGTACACCCGTATGCAGGTCAATCAGGCGCACAATAAGCTGTTCACTTCGCTAAATCAGGCGATGCAGGAGCCGGGTTTTAACTCACATTATCTGGCGGATATGCGTTTGTGGGTGACGCACAGTCAGTTTGTGGTTGAGCATATCAACGCGATGACGATCCTCGCCCGCGAGCATTACATGCTGCCGGAAAAACTGGCGACGGAGTATTTACAGACCTGCGAAATCGCGCTGCAAAGCTGTCAGCAACGACTGCTCTACGACGGGCCGGGCAGCGAGAACAACCTGTTTAATGCGCCGGAACTTCACCCGGATATGCCACTGACCGAAATGGAACGCCATCTGCGGCGCGTAATTTCACATCTCAGCGTGATGCATACCATCTCGTCACTGGCGTGGAAGCAGAGGCCGCATCATGGGATCTGGCTGACGCGGCGGGCGTGAAGGGGGAGACCCCTTTCAAATCCCCTTTTTACTGGCTTGCAGCCAGACTGCTTTTTAAAGCTAATCGGAGAATATTTCGGTTTCTCAAGTGCGGGGACCGCGCACTGACGGCTTAAAATGGATTGAGAAAGTTTCGGTTTCTCAATTGCCGAGCTCGCTTAACTCACCGCGCCGAAACCGACCAAAGAGGGCTAAGACGAGCCCTCTTTGGAATCTCCACGTCTTAAACTGCGCGCTTCGCTCGTAGGCTATGTTCCAGCAACCACAGCGACAGGCTGGAAATCTTGCCGCGTTGCGGTTCCTTCTCTCGGTCTTCGAGCCACTGGTCTCGAAGCCGCTCCGTTCAGCAAGATTTCTGATTCGCCCGCAGGATTCTAAATTCAAAAGCAGAAGGGTTTTATCTTTTAGAAATGTCGATTGGCGTGCTCAAAAATGGCACCGAATGAACGGTTCGAGACCTATGGCTCGAAGCCTGAAATTCGGGAATCGCGCAGCGATGACATTTTGCGCCACACACTAATGCGCCAGAACATGTCCGTCGTGCCTGCGGCAGCGCGCAGTAAAAAAGCGAGGGGAGTGCAGAGGGGAAAAGCCTTTCTCCTCTGCTCGGTTTCGGCGCAAAGGCCTTGTGATAACCGTACTTGAGAAACCGAAATTTACTCAGTCAGTTGCAAAGAGGGGGGCGTGGGGATCACCCCCCGCAAACTTTCCCCACGGCTTTCTCAAACCTTTCCATCCCTTCTTCAATATCCGCGAAGTCGATAACAAGCGATGGCGCAAACCGCATCACGTTTGGTCCGGCGACCAGCATCATCAATCCGAATTCTGCCGCGGCGGCATGGAATTCTCCGGCGCGGTTTTTATACGCATCAGAAAGCTCGGCGCCGATCAGCAACCCCTGACCGCGGAACTCGCTGAAGATGTGATATTTCTGGTTGATGGCCTCCAGCGCGCTGATGAATTTCTCGCGGCGCTCGTTGATCCCGGCCAGCACGTCTGGCGTATTGATGATATCCAGCGCGGCTTCAGCGACGGCGCAGGCCAGCGGGTTACCGCCGTAGGTGGTGCCGTGTTTGCCCGGTTCCATCACCGAGGCCACGTCTTCGGTTGCCAGCATGGCGGAAACCGGGAAACCGCCGCCGAGCGCTTTAGCAGTGGTCAGGATGTCCGGCGTCACGCCGTAATGCATGTAGCTGAACAACTTGCCGCTGCGCCCCATGCCGCTTTGTACTTCATCCAGCACCAGCAGCGCCTGATGTTTGTCACAAAGCTCACGCAGACCTTGCAGAAACGCTTTGGTCGCAGGCGTGACACCGCCCTCCCCTTGCACAGGCTCGACAACAATGGCGCAGGTGTGGTCGTCGATCACCGCTTTTACGGCATCCAGATCGTTGAACGGCACGTGCACAATATCAGCGGGTTTCGGGCCGAAGCCGTCGGAGTATTTCGGCTGGCCACCCACGGAAACCGTGAACAGCGTGCGACCGTGGAAGGCATTATGGAAAGCGATGATCTTACTTTTGTACGGGCTGTGACGGTGCGAAGCGTAATAGCGCGCCAGTTTAAAGGCCGCTTCGTTGGCTTCAGCGCCGGAGTTGGCGAAGAATACGCGGTCGGCAAAGGTGGCGTCGATCAGCTTCTGCGCCAGTCGAAGGGCGGGTTCATTGGTAAATACGTTACTGACATGCCACAGGGTTTCGCCCTGCTCTTGCAACGCTTTCACCAGTGCCGGATGGCAATGTCCAAGCGCCGTCACAGCGATACCCCCGGCGAAATCAACATACTCGTTCCCTTGCTGATCCCACACGCGACTGCCTTTACCTTTCACGGGAATGAATTTCGCAGGTGAATAAACCGGCAAAATAACTTTATCGAATGTGCCCCGATCTACCGATGATTTTTCCGCCATTACCCTTCTCCCTCACGACCATTGATATGAAAATATAATCACAAAATATGCATAAAAAATCACATACAGGCAAACAGAAATCGCATCTGATGGGTAAGTAATTTTTTCAGCAATATTAACTGATTAGATTTTAAGGAAATTATCCAAAAGCTGATGCCCCTGCTCGCTCAAAATGCTTTCAGGATGGAACTGAACGCCATGCAGCGGCAAGGTTTTGTGCATGATGCCCATAATGTCGTCACGACCACCATCCCGTTCTGTCCATGCAGTAACCTCGAAACAATCGGGCAGCGTCTGTGGCGCGACCACCAGCGAATGGTAGCGCGTCACGGTCAGCGGATTATTCAGCCCGGTAAAGACACTCCTGCCGGTATGGCGGACAGGGGATGTTTTGCCGTGAATGGCCTGCCGGGCGCGGACGATGCTCGCGCCGAACGCCTGCGCCATCGCCTGATGCCCGAGGCACACGCCAAGTATCGGTAAACGGTCGGAGAAATGGGCAATCGCTTGCAGGGAAATGCCAGCCTGATCAGGCGTACACGGGCCGGGAGAAATCACCAGATGTGAGGGGGAAAGCTGTTCAATGTCGGTGAGCGTCAGCTGATCATTACGCATCACTTTCACCTCTGCACCTAGCTCGCAAAAATATTGATAGAGGTTGTAGGTGAAGGAATCGTAGTTGTCGATCAGCAGCAGCATAGTGTACCCGGTAAAAGTCGGAAAATTTACCGGGCAATTCTACGCATTTTTCAGCTCAGGCTCAGTATTTTGTCGATCAATGTTCTTCCGGGATTTCACTGACAACAGTATTAAAAATTGCCACCAGCTCGGATTCATCACCAAACACCGCCGTTTTATTGGCCGCCAGCCAGCGCTCACGATCCACTTTGGACCAGTCAATATCGTAGCCAGCATGAATGACCAGTTGCTCGATGAAGATCCGCAGCGCACGTCCGTTACCTTCGCGGAACGGATGCAGCAGATTCAGGCCGGTGTAATAGTGAGCCAGACGCTCAGCGAGATTATCCAGGGGTAACCCGACCAGAAACTCTTCTTCTTCAAGCTCCTGCATCAGCGCGTTGCCCTCTTTTTCGATATATTCGAAATGGCAAAACTGAGTGTCATCCTTGTAGATATCGATTTCACGGAACTCGCCTGCCCAGGCGTAAATGTCCTGGAACAAAGACAGATGCACCGCACACAGATGCGGCAGTCCCATCACCGCAGGCCCAAGCGGCATCGCTGACGCGCGCAGGGCAGTAAATGCGAGTTCGGCCTGCAACAGACGATGTTCTTCACGGATTTCCAGCCGGTTTTTCAGCACATTGATGCCGGTATAATAGTAAGGGTCGGCACCGGGCACGAGTTTATCGTTCATAGTGCTTCCTCAGTTCGGTGAGGCGTTGTGAAATTTGTTCGTTGTCTAACGTGATAACCTCAACCTGCAAACCATCCAGCGCGCTACTGGCCTGAAAGTTCTGCCGCTGACGTTCGCGAAAAAGTTTTTCCTGCTGCCTGAGTGTCAATTTCTTCGCCATTATTTCCTCCCTGGGTACAGCCATTCGGGCACATACCTTGTGGAGTTAAGTATAGACAGAGAAAAAAGGGCGCCAGCTTCAGCGCCCTAAACTCGGATTATTCAACAGCGATAGGGGTCTCGTTCACGTCTGTTTTATGATCTGCCTGAARCGTTTTCACGCGATCCTCAAGCTGTTTCACCGCCTGCGCATCCGGCAGAAGTGAATATTTCAGTTCAAACACCGTGCTCTGGCCGGGTTGCAGTTGTTTTACGCGGCCTTGTTTACGTTCGATAGTGACCGGATACGCATAGTTGGTGCCCGGTTCGATACCCGTAACATAACCCTGCTTCAGAGTGTCGGTGTTTTTCCACAGCGTCAGCAGCGGCAACTGATGGGTATCGAATTCAATCGATGCTCCTTTGTTGCCCGCTTTGTTCACTACGCCAGCAATGGTTTTACCCTGTGCATCCGCCAGCGGAACCATGTTAAAGACCATCTCGTCGAAGCCTTTGGTTGGCCCGGCGTAAGTCTGCCAGTCTGCTAAACCTTTTTTGGCGTAATCATTGAACGGAGAAATTGATTTCAGCGGCGCAATGAAACGGGCGCCCTGCTCAAGGATCGGCTGACCGAAATTACTGTGATAAATAATCTGGTAGTCGTGCGGATAATCCGACTGGTTAGTCAGGGTGTCGTGGATGGTCCACGAATGACTACCCGGCACGTAACGCAGCTCAGTCCAGGTTTCCAGCTTGGCTTTCTTAAAGGTGTCTTCTTTCAGCAAGCCGCGCACCGTGATTTCATAAGGGGCTTTATCGGCAATATCAACCACCACTTTCGAGGCTGGTGTATTGCCCGCCCGACCGTGCAGCGTGTAAATCATGCCGTCAGCAGTAACAGGATGTCCGGTCCATTCAAAGCCGCAACGCACCATCATTTCGTTGAAACCTTCCAGCCAGCCCACACCGTTACGGCTTTCAAGGTTGATATAGGCCGGATTCACCACCTCCTGAACCGGAGAATCCCAACCTAAGCGGATGTTATCGCCGGTCACGTGCAGTAAATCCATCCCGCGCGTCGGGCTCAGCGCAATCGTCAGCCCTTTGCTGGTAATAGTGATGACTTTTGACCCTTCCTGTTTGCCACCGTGAAGCACTTTTTGTTCGATGCTGAAATCCGCGCCCGCGATGTTCAGCTTTTTGTTGTCGGTCTTCCAGTTTCCCAGTTCTGTACCGGCTTCAGCATCCGTCAGCACGATGGTTTGTGCAGTGGCCTGCCACGAAAAAAGCCCCAGAACGATCCCGGTAACGAGTAATTTTTTCACAATAACCCCTTTTTGCTGAATTGATTTAGCCCAAAAGCAATTCAGCCTACAAAGTCCGGCAGGCGAAAAACGTGACAGCCTTCAAGTTGAGCGGTTTTTATGCTAAATGACAGGCAGTAACGTGCCAGACCTCGCAAAAAATCGTAATTTCAGAGAGAAATTGCAAATGAAACTGAGATCTCAGGCAGGAAGAGACGCGCATAAGCTGATGCGTTTCAGCTTATACGCGTTAGCAGAAGGATGTTACTTTTTACGGCCTCCCATAATGGAACCGAGAACCCCACGCAGGATCTGACGACCTAAATCACGCGCCATGCTTTTTGCCGCAACCTGTACCACACCGTCACGTTTCCCCCCCCGTGGTCCGGTGCTGCCGAACAATATTTCATTCAGTCCCCCCATCAGCCCACCGCCGGAAGGGGTTTGCGCCGCCGGTTTGGCCGGGCCTGTGGATTGCGGCGTGTTGATCGTGCCGAAACCTTGTGCGGTGATTTTTTCGTAGGCCGATTCACGGTCTATGCTGTCTTCATAGCGACCATACAGAGGCGACTGGTTGATCGCTTTGTTACGTTCGTCGTCGCCAGTCATGCCCATTTTCGATTCCGGCGCTATCACCATCGCCCGCTCAACGATTTCAGGACGCCCCTTTTCATCCAGAAATGACACCAGCGCCTCGCCAACGCCCAGTTCAGTGATCGCCGTTTCAGCGTCGAAAGCCGGATTCGCGCGCAGTGTTTGCGCCGCCGCTTTGACCGCTTTCTGATCACGCGGCGTAAAGGCGCGTAAGGCATGCTGTACGCGGTTACCGAGCTGCCCGAGCACGCTGTCAGGAATATCCAGCGGGTTTTGCGTCACGAAGTAAATTCCCACGCCTTTGGAGCGGATCAGCCGCACGACCTGTTCAATTTTTGTCAGCAGCGCCTGCGGGGCGTCATTGAACAGCAGATGAGCTTCGTCAAAGAAGAACACCAGTTTGGGCTGCTCAGGGTCACCGACTTCCGGCAGATGCTCAAACAGTTCAGCCAGCAGCCACAGCAGGAAAACGGAGTAGAGTTTAGGCTGATTAATCAGCTTATCCGCGGCCAGCAGGTTGATAATACCGTGGCCTTTCTTGTCGGTTTTCATCAGGTCATTAATATCCAGCATCGGCTCACCGAAGAACTGATTTGCGCCCTGGCCTTCCAGCGTCAGCAAGCCTCGCTGAATGGCGCCGATGGAAGCGGAAGAAATATTGCCGTACTGCGTCTGGAACTGTTTAGCGTTATCACCGGTAAACTGCACCATGGCACGCAAATCTTTCATATCGAGCAGCAACAAGCCGTTGTCGTCGGCAATCTTAAACACCAGTTGCAGCACGCCGCTTTGCACGTCATTAAGATCGAGCAATCGCGCCAGCAGCAGCGGCCCGAGGTCAGAAATCGTCGCGCGGATCGGATGGCCTTTTTCACCAAAGATATCCCACGGGATAATGCTGCATGCCTGCGGCTGCCAGTCCGTCACGCCAATATCATTCAACCGCACGGCGAGTTTTTCCGACGCCACACCTTCAGCACCAATACCGGATAAATCCCCTTTCACATCGGCCAGAAAAACCGGAATACCGATACGGGAAAACTGCTCGGCCATTCGTTGCAGCGTGACGGTTTTACCGGTACCGGTCGCGCCGGTAATCAGTCCATGTCGGTTCGCCAGCGCAGGAAGGATCACCAGATCCTGTACCGGTTTACCTTCATTCATGGCTTTGGCAATCAGACGGGCTTCACTCATTTCATTGTCCTTGAAAGTGGGAGGCGGGGAGCTTTCTATAAAACTATAAGTCTCATCAAAGGGGCGTCAATAAATAGGCAATAAAAAGCCCCCGGAACCGGAGGCTTAGAAAAACAGTATTCTGGAGGAAGGGCTGAAAAATTAAGGCAGCACTTTCGCAGACAGGATCACAATCGGCGTCGTCGGCACGTTCTGGTAAGGCCCGACATTATCCGTTTTGACCTGAGACATTTTGTCTACCACATCCATGCCTTTAATGACTTTACCGAATACGGCATAGCCGAAATCACGCTGACCGTGATCGAGGAAGGCGTTATCTGCCACGTTGATGAAGAACTGGCTGGTCGCGCTGTCTTTATCGGCAGTACGCGCCATGGCGATGGTGCCGCGCAGGTTACGCAGGCCATTGTCCGCTTCGTTCTTGATCGGCTCTTTGGGCGCTTTTTGCTGCATGTCAGCCGTAAAACCGCCACCCTGCACCATGAAGCCCGGGATCACGCGGTGGAAAATGGTGTTGTTGTAATAGCCGCTCTGAGCGTAATCAACGAAATTCTTCACAGAAACCGGTGCCTTCGCACTGTCGAGTTCCAATTCGATATTCCCCGCTGAAGTGGTCAGCATGACATGGGTTTGGGCGGCCGCAAGAACAGGCTCCATTGCAGTCAGGGATAGCAGCGCAGTCAGGGCCACTAAAGTACGTTTAAACATGACGGTTCCTTTCTTCAGAATACAAACAACAGATCCCACTGATTCTAAAGAGGCTTTACGCTTAGCGCCAGACCTTTACCTTTATTTACGCTTGGGAATAAATATTCCAATTATTTCAGAATATTACATCATATTTTTCACTGCCTTAGCTGTTGAAATCCACAGCGTGATCTTCATCAAGATGGATGAGGGTTTTTGCCAGCTGTGTTTGCGCGATCAGTACGCCCTCGCACAGAGAATATTGTACCGGTGTCTGGCGGCGCACCGCGTCGAAACCACTTTGTGCTGGCAGGATCACCAGGCTGGCAGCATAGCCACTTTCCAGACCGTAACCTTGCAGATTCATAGTGCGGGCGCTGTAGGTGGTGATGAGCTTCAGCCCGTCATTAATTTGCTGATACCCCATCAGCTGACAGACATGCAGCCCCATGTGCAGTACCTGCAACATATTGGCGGTGCCGAGCGGATACCACGGGTCAAACACATCATCATGGCCGAAACAGACGTTGATCCCCGCCTCCAGCATTTCTTTCACACGCGTAATACCGCGGCGTTTCGGATAGGTGTCAAACCGTCCCTGCAGGTGGATATTGACCAGCGGATTGGCGACAAAGTTGATACCTGACATTTTCAGCAAGCGGAATAAACGCGAAGTGTACGCGCCGTTATAGGAATGCATCGCGGTGGTATGGCTGGCGGTAACGCGAGCGCCCATGTTTTCACGCAGGGCCAGCGCGGCCACAGTTTCGACAAAACGCGACTGCTCATCGTCAATTTCATCGCAATGGACGTCGATCAGCTTGTCGTATTTTTTCGCCAGTTCGAAGGTTTTATGCAGCGATTCCACACCGTATTCGCGGGTGAACTCGAAATGGGGAATCGCACCGACGACGTCAGCGCCCAGCTTCAGCGCCTCTTCCAGCAAGGCTTCGCCGTTCGGGTACGACATGATGCCTTCCTGCGGAAACGCCACAATTTGCAGCGTGACCCACGGCGCGACTTCAGCTTTCACTTCCAGCATGGCTTTGAGTGCCGTCAGCGTCGGATCAGACACATCCACATGGGTGCGCACATGCTGGATGCCGTTGGCTATCTGCCACTTCAGCGTTTGCCAGGCGCGCTGTTTGACGTCTTCATGCGACAACAGCGCCTTGCGTTCTGCCCAGCGTTCAATGCCTTCAAATAACGTACCGGACTGATTCCACGCTGGCTGACCGGCGGTTTGAGTGGTATCGAGATGAATGTGCGGCTCGATAAAAGGAGGGATTGCCAACCCCCCTTCAGCATCCAGGATATGCTCGCCATAGTCGGCATTATCCCATTGAGGGACAATCTGGCGTATCACGCCGCCTTCGATATCTATCTGCCACAACCCTTCCCGGTCAGGCAACCGTACATTTTTCACGGTACGCAAAAGAGTTTTCGTCACGCGTTACCTCATCATTTTTAGTAAGACTGCGTTGTCGGTGATGTTAAAGCCAATCTTAGAACAATAGCCTGAAAGTGTTTATAAATCGAAAGGTTACGTAAAAACCCAATAAAATCAGTCAAATACCCCCTAAGGAGTATATTGGAACTGGCTTGATTTGCATCAATACCCCCTGTTACGCGCGGGTTATGTTTAGCCTCAGAAAATCAATATTGAGGCAATTATGAGCAAAGTCAGAATCGCGATTATTGGCAACGGCATGGTCGGCCATCGCTTTATCGAAGATTTACTGGATAAAGCAGAACCGGGCCAGTTCGATATCACGGTATTTTGTGAAGAGCCGCGCGTGGCCTATGACCGCGTCCATCTTTCCTCTTATTTTTCACATCATACTGCCGAAGAACTGTCGCTGGTTCGCGAAGGATTCTACGAAAAACATAACGTCAATGTGCTGATTGGCGAACGGGCGATTACGCTCAACCGCAGTGAAAAAGTCATTCATTCCAGCAGCGGCCGCACGGTGTATTACGACAAACTGATTATCGCCACCGGCTCCTACCCGTGGGTGCCGCCGATCGCGGGTTCTGACAGTCAGGATTGCTTCGTTTACCGCACCATTGAAGACTTACATGCCATCGAATCCTGCGCCCGTCGTAGCAAACGCGGTGCCGTGGTCGGCGGCGGTTTACTCGGCCTTGAAGCCGCCGGTGCATTGAAAAACCTCGGGGTTGAAACCCACGTGGTAGAATTCGCCCCCGGCCTGATGGCGGAACAACTCGATACGCAGGGTGGCAGCCAGCTACGCCAGAAAATCGAAAGCATGGGCGTACGCGTCCACACCGCCAAAAATACTCAACAGATTGTTCAGGGCGGCACGTCTGCCCGTAAAACGATGGAGTTCGCCGACGGCACCTTCCTTGAAGTCGATTTCATCGTATTCTCCACCGGTATCCGTCCGCAGGACAAACTGGCGCGCCAGTGTGATTTAGAGATCGCTCCGCGCGGTGGCATTGTGATTAACGACCAGTGCCAGACCAGTGACCCGGATGTGTACGCCATCGGCGAATGTGCTTCGTGGAATCAGCGTACTTTCGGTCTGGTGGCACCGGGCTACAAAATGGCGCAGGTCACCGCTGATCATTTACTCGGTCGCGATAACGCCTTCACCGGCGCAGACATGAGCGCCAAACTGAAACTGTTAGGCGTGGATGTGGCCGGTATCGGCGACGCGCATGCCCGCACGCCGGGCGCACGCAGCTACGTTTATCTGGATGAAACCAAAGCGTTGTACAAACGCCTGGTGGTCAGCGAAGACAATAAAACGCTGCTCGGTGCCGTGCTGGTCGGTGATACCAGCGATTACGGCAATCTGCTGCAACTGGTGCTGAACAGTATTCCACTGCCGGAAAATCCCGATGCGCTGATCCTGCCCGCTCACGCAGGCAGCGGTGGCGCGGTGATTGGCACCGATGCCCTGCCGGAAAGCGCGCAAATCTGTTCGTGTTTTGACGTCACCAAAGGCGATATCATCAAAGCGGTTCAGGGCGGTTGTCACACCGTGGCGGCACTGAAATCGGCGACCAAAGCCGGTACCGGTTGCGGCGGCTGTATCCCGCTGGTAACGCAGGTGCTAAATGCTGAACTCAGCAAACAAGGCATCGAAGTTAACCATCATCTGTGCGAACACTTCGCCTATTCGCGCCAGGAGCTTTATCACCTGATCCGCGTGGAAGGTATCCGCTCATTCGACGACTTGCTGAATAAATACGGCAAAGGCTACGGTTGTGAAGTCTGTAAACCGACCGTCGGATCGCTGCTGGCTTCCTGCTGGAACGATTACGTGCTGAAACCGCAGCACACGCCATTGCAGGATACCAACGATGTGTTCCTTGCTAACATGCAAAAAGACGGTACCTATTCCGTTATACCGCGCTCGCCGGGCGGTGAAATCACACCGCAAGGCTTGCAGGCAATTGGTGAAATCGCAGCTGAATACAATCTCTACACCAAAATTACCGGCTCGCAGCGTATTGGCATGTTCGGCGCGCAAAAGGACGATTTACCCGCCATCTGGCAGAAACTGATTAACGCTGGCTTCGAAACCGGTCAGGCCTATGCCAAAGCCCTGCGTATGGCAAAAACCTGCGTCGGCAGCACCTGGTGCCGTTACGGCGTGGGCGACAGCCTCGGTTTCGGCATCAGCCTGGAAAACCGCTACAAAGGCATCCGCACGCCCCACAAAATGAAATTTGGCGTGTCCGGTTGTACCCGTGAATGCTCGGAAGCACAGGGCAAAGATGTCGGGATTATCGCCACGGAAAACGGCTGGAACCTGTATGTCTGCGGCAACGGCGGCATGAAACCACGGCACGGTGATTTACTGGCCGCCGATCTGGATAACGACACCCTGCTGCGTTATCTCGACCGCTTCATGATGTTCTACATCCGCACTGCCGATAAACTGCAACGTACCTCGGTCTGGATGGACAATCTCGAAGGCGGCATCGACTACCTGCGTAAAGTCATCATCGATAACAAACTGGGAATTAACGACCAGCTCGAAGCCGAACTGACACGCCTGCGCGACTCAGCGGTTTGTGAATGGCAGGAAACGCTGAACGATCCGGCGGCGCAAACCCGCTTCAGTCACTTTATCAACAGCAGCCAGCGTGACCCGAACGTGCAGTTCGTCGGTGAGCGTCAGCAACATCGTCCGGCGCGTCCTGACGAACGTATCCCGGTAAGACAAATCGCCGACGGGGAGGAAGTATTATGAGCCAATGGTTAACGCTTTGTTCTGTCGACCAGATCCTGCCTGCATGCGGTGTTTGCGCACTGGCAGGCGATCAGCAGGTCGCGCTGTTTCGTCCTTATGCTGATGAGCAGATTTTTGCGCTGTCGAACATCGACCCTTTCGCACAGGCCAGCGTGCTGTCACGCGGGATTATCGCTGAACATCAGGGCGAGCTTTGGGTAGCCAGTCCGCTGAAAAAACAGCATTTCCGCCTGACCGACGGTGTCTGCATGGAAGACGAGCAGTATTCGATTCCGGCTTACGAGGTCCGCGTACAGGACGGAAATGTGGAAATCAACACCGCCAGGCTTCGGGCTGAAATCGGCTAAACTCCGCGCCTTCCACGCCGCCTCCGGGCGGCGTTATTATTCATTCCAAAGAACGCTATTTCAAAGAACGCCGCCTCAGAGAATATTATCTATGGATTACCTGCCCCTTTTTTGTCAGTTAAAAAACAGAGCCTGCTTACTGGTCGGTGCCGGTGATGTTGCAGAGCGTAAAGCGCGTTTGCTGCTGGAAGCTGGCGCAAAACTAACGGTGAACGCCCTCACCTTTACGCCGCAATTTCAGATCTGGGCAGATGAAGGCAAAGTCCGCCTGTTACGCGGTGAATTCTCACCGCTGCTGGTGGATGAAAAATGGCTGGTGATCGCTGCGACCGATTCCGATCTGGTGAATCAGGAAGTCAGCGAAGCCGCAGATCACCGCCGCGTGTTCTGCAACGTGGTCGATGCGCCGGAAAGTGCCAGCGTGATCATGCCGTCGATCATTGACCGTTCTCCGCTGATGATCGCGGTGTCTTCCGGCGGTAATGCGCCGGTACTCGCGCGTTTGCTGCGCGAACGTCTGGAATCCATTCTGCCGCAGCATCTGGGCAAACTGGCACAGGTCGCGGGCGGATTGCGGGCGCGGGTAAAAACACATTTTCCTGATGCTTCTGAGCGCCGTCGCTGGTGGGAAAAACTGTTTAATCATCATCGCCTGGCGCAGTCGCTGGCGAACAATGACAACGCGCAAAGCCACGAATATCTTGAAGGGTTATTCCGCGAGCCCGTGGATAAACATGGCGAAGTGATTCTGGTCGGTGCCGGACCGGGCGATGCCGGATTACTGACGCTCAAAGGCTTGCAACAGATGCAACTGGCCGACGTGGTGGTTTACGACCGGCTGGTTTCTGACAGCGTGCTGAATCTGGCACGTCGCGACGCGGAGCGGATTTTCGTGGGCAAACGTGCCGGACACCATTGTGTGCCGCAGGAGCGCATCAATGAAATCCTGCTGGAACAGGCGCAGATGGGCAAACGCGTTGTCCGTCTCAAAGGGGGCGATCCGTTTATCTTTGGTCGTGGCGGCGAAGAACTGGAAGCACTGAAAGCCGCAGGTATCGCATTTTCCGTGGTACCTGGCATCACGGCGGCCTCCGGTTGTTCCGCTTACAGCGGTATTCCGCTGACCCACCGCGACCACGCGCAAAGCGTGCGGCTGATCACCGGCCATGCGAAGCAGGATGGAGTTTTAGACTGGGCCTGCATGGCGCAAACTCAGCAAACACTGGTGTTTTATATGGGGCTTACGCAGGCCGGAGAGATCCAGCGCCGGTTGCTGGAGAATGGCCTGGCAGCAGAAACGCCTGTCGCACTGGTAGAAAACGGCACCAGCCAGCAACAACGAGTGGTGACAGGGAAGCTCACAGAGCTCGAAAATCTGGCGAAAAAGGTGCAAAGCCCCAGTCTGATTATTGTCGGCAGCGTGGTGAGCTTACGTCAGAAACTCAACTGGTTTGCCAGCGAAACCTGTCTGTGATGCCCTTCTGTTCAAAAAACTCCATTTATTTTATTAATCAATTCAGAGAAGTGAATTCAGATTCACTTCTCTCCCCGCACTTATAAGATAAATCTTATAACAGAACATAATTCCTGTCATCTCACCTGAATCAGTCAAAATTCAAAATAATCACTGCACCCAAATGGAATATTCAGAATCTTCAACTTAAACTTTAATTACGCCAACTGTGGCGTAATCTCCCGTGGAGGGTCAAATCATGCGCCATACCATTCATGTTGGTCATGTTAACAAGATTGCCCTGGCAATCTTAGTCGCCCTGTCACTGGCTGCCTGTAGCGGCAGTGGCGGCGGCGGTTCTTCTCATACGGCAAAAACGTCCACCACCGGCTCAGCAACGACCGGCGATGGCACAGGTTCAGGGACCGGGACTTCAACGGGCGGTGACGGAACCTCCACCGCCGGGAATGGAAGCGGCACAGGATCGGGTACCGGGGCAGGCACCGGTAGCGGTGGAGGAACCGGGACTGGCGGCGGAACAGGGACAACACCGTCAACCACGCTTGCCAGCGCGACGATCCTGAGCAGCGCAGGCACCGCGGTCAGTGGTCTGGGTACGCAGGTCAGCAGCATCGCCACCCAGACACCGATCAGTAATATTCCGGTCGCCGGGACTGGCGTCGTGACCATCATCGACAGTACCGGTAAAGCGGTGACTGACGTGGGCAGCGGCGTGAAAAACGGGCTGGGACAACTCGGCACCAACCCGAACGCCGTCGGCACCACCGTCGCCGGCGTCCCCATTGCCGTGGCGGATTTGGGCACCGGCGTGTCAGGGCTGGGGACTTCGCTGGCTGCCAATACCACAGGAACACCGGTCAGCGGCGTGACATCCGCAGCAGGCGGGCTGGTCAATAACGTCGGGAAAGTGGTCACCACAACGGGTAACGGATTAGCGACAAACGTGCAAACCGGTGAGCTTTCTAAAGTCACCACGGCGACCACCGGTATCGTGACGCCCGTTGTCGCCAAAGTTCAGGGCACCACACAAGCCGTCGGCGGCGCAACAGGGCTGGGCGCACCGGTTAATGGCTTGCTGAATCAGGTGGGCACTACCGTCAGCGGCGCAGGGACGCAACTGGCAACCACCACACCGGCGCTGGCTGGTCTCGGACAGGTGGTCACCGGCACCGGACAGGCCGTGTCTAAAACCGGGACCATTCTGGTTCCTGCCAGCAGCACGACCACCTCTACCGCCAGCAATTCCGGCGGCATTTCGGCGGGCGCTGGCGCATCCGTCACGCAATCCGGCGGTTTACTGGCCGGGGTAGGCACCACAGTGGGAGGACTGACCGGCGGCCTGGGTCTGAAAGTCAAAACCACGCCGTAAATCTGTTAATGAGCGTTGGTAGAAAAAGCCCGCTCTCCGGTTCTGGCGGAGAGCGGGCTGGCATCTCTGAGTGGTAACTTTTCCCTGTGCGTTCAAAGGAATGTTTATGAGAATAAAATCCTGCATAGTGGCTTTACTGGGTTCTGCCATTGGCTACAGCTCGGCAGATATGTTTCCTACCCTGATCGACCCGAATAACCCGGCCAAACTGGCTGAGCCTATTTCCCAGCCTCCGGCCAAAACGCAAAATATCGCCTTACCCGCACAAAAGTCTCCTCCCAGCCTGACACCCCAGACCCTGATTGACGTCAGACACATTCAGTTTGTCGGCGGCACTCAGTATCCGCTGGATTCACTGGCCGCGCCCTTCGCCCCCTTTATCGGCAAACAGGTGCCGCTTTCGGCATTACTGGCGGCCACCGACACGATCACCCAACGCTATCACCGCGACGGTTTTATTCTCTCTTACGCCTATATTCCGGCCGATAACTTTAAAGAGGGCGTGCTCAGCATCGGTCTGGTGGAGGGATACATTTCCGGTACGCAAATCCGCAGCGACAATCAGCAGGTGGGCCGCTGGCTGAGTAAATTATCGCAACATATCATGGCGGAGAAACCGCTGACGCAGGATGCCTTTGAACGGTACACCCTTCTGATGGGACGCACGCCGGATACCAAAGTCAGCGCCTCGGCCAATAATCCGAACAACATTTACGGCGCCACCACGCTGAATGTCGACGCCACACGCCCGCGAAACTGGAATATCGCCACCGCCGTAGATACCCGCAAAGGTGACAGTTCTGCCGTGGTTAACGCCACGCTAAGCGGCCTGAGCACCTACGGCGAGCAGTTCGGCATTGCGACCTTAATCCCGCTGGAAAGCGATACCCGTAAGACCTACGCCGGTCTGAACTATCAGCAATATCTTGGCGACGACGGGTTGCTGATGCAGCTGAAAGGCAGTTATTACCAGCAGAAAGATAAGGATTACAACAGCATATTACTGCTGCCCAACGGCATCGACGTCGGGGCGCAAAACACCCAGACACAATATAACGGCGGCGTGGTATTCAGCTATCCGTTGCAGCTGACGCGGAAAAAACAATGGACGGTCAGCGGCGGTCTGGATTATCTCGATAAAAAATACCAATACGATTTGCGGGCAAGGCTGGGCAATCAGCAGATTGACCTGCCGCAGGTCAGCCAGCGGATCCGCTATCCGGCCGCAGAATTGTCACTGACCGGCTACCGGGAATATGATCAGGCTTACTGGAATACCACCTTCAATGTCCGTCAGGGGATCGACGGTCTGGGGGCGACGAACTCCACACCCAATGCAGATCTGACGTTTACCCGCTGGAAATTTAACGGCGATGCGGCCTATCTGTTCGATAAAAAATGGCGGTTAAGTTCATCCGTGGAAGGTGACTGGTCGGATAATGATTTACCTGAACCGGAGCGTGTGAATTTTGGTGCGCTGCATTACGGGCGCGGTTATCCGGACAGTGATGCCCAGGGGGATTACGGTGTCGGCGGACAAGTGGAAATGCGTTATATCCACAGTCTGGAACAGGGAGAATGGCTAAAAACCATTCAGCCTTACGCCGTGGTAGATGCCGCACATACCGGATTTAACCAGCCGGGGCTGCCCAAACAAAATCTGTCGTCTTACGCCATTGGCGTGATGTTTGGCGATAACCGTCACTATTCATTATCCGTGGAAGCCGCCAGACCGATTGGCGATGTGCCGCTCGACAGTTCGTCCCGCGACTGGCGCTATAACGCGACCTTTACCTATAACTTCAACACCGGCTCGTGAAATCCTGAAAGTAAAAAGCCACGTCTTAAAAGACGTGGCTTTTTGATGGAGTGCCGGGCATGACTTATTCGTAGCTGACGAAACCAATAGCTTCGTAGGCCTTCTTCAGCGTCACGCTGGCACGGGCACGGGCTTTCTCAGCCCCTTCTTTCATGACCTGTTGCAGATAAGCTTCGTCACTGCGGAAGCGGTTAAAACGTTCCTGCACTTCAGTGAGCATGCCTGAAACCGCTTCAGCAACGGCACCTTTCAGATGACCATACATCTGGCCTTCAAATTCAGCTTCCAGCTCAGGAATGGCTTTGCCCGTCACACCAGAAAGGATATCCAGCAGGTTAGAAACGCCTGGCTTGTTTTTAATGTCGTAACGAATGACTGGCGGCTCTTCAGAATCCGTCATCGCGCTTTTAATTTTTTTGGTCACCGCTTTCGGATCTTCCAGCAGGCCAATCACGTTTTTACGGTTGTCATCCGACTTTGACATCTTCTTGGTCGGTTCCTGCAATGACATCACGCGTGCACCGGATTTCGGAATGAACGGCTCCGGCACGGTAAACACATCGCCATAAAGTGCGTTGAAACGTGCGGCGATATCGCGGCTCAGTTCCAGATGTTGTTTCTGGTCTTCACCAACCGGCACCTGATTGGTCTGGTACAGCAGAATATCCGCCGCCATCAGCACCGGATAATCAAACAGGCCAGCGGTGATGCTTTCGCTGTTGGAGGTTTCATAGCGCGCTGATTTGTCTTTAAACTGCGTCATACGACCCAGCTCACCGAAATAGGTGTAGCAATTCAGCGCCCAGCTTAGCTGACTATGTTCAGGAACATGAGACTGCACGAAGATGGTACTTTTCTTCGGATCAATGCCGACCGCCAGATACAGCGCCAGCGTGTCCAGCGTCGCTTTGCGCAGCTTTTCCGCATCCTGACGCACGGTGATCGCGTGCAAATCGACGATGCAGTAAATGCATTCGTAATCGTCCTGCATTTTGACCCATTGACGCAGCGCACCCATGTAGTTGCCAATGGTCAATTCGCCTGAGGGCTGTGCGCCACTAAATACGATGGGTTTACTCATTTTATGCTTCCTGATCTTTTAAAGATAACAGCCCTAAAGTGGGCAAAAGGTCGGCGAAATTATCCAGTACGCGATCGGGTTTGGTCAGCGCGATAGTTTCACCGTAGTTATAGCCGTAAGTCATGCCCACACACGGACAACCAGCGGCCTGCGCAGCATGAATATCATTGCGAGAATCACCGACAAAAACCATTTCACTGGCGCGCAATCCGAGCAGTGCCAGGGTCATGTAGACCGGTGCCGGATGCGGTTTTTTCGCCACAACATCGTCGCCGCCAATCACGACCGTGAAATAGCTGTCGATACCCAACGATTGCAACAAAGGCGCGATGAAAGGCGTGGGTTTGTTGGTCACCAGCCCCATTGGCAGCCCGGCTGCGGCCAGTGCAGCCAGCGTCTCTTTGACTTGCGGGTATAAACGGCTGCCACCTGCGGCAGTATCGGCATAATAGTGATCGAATTTATCGCGCACTTTCTGCAGAAACTCTGGCGACAAATCACCTTCGGCCCAGCGAACGGCACGTTCAACCATCACGTCAGCACCATTGCCAATCCAGGTACTGAGACGCTCAACGCCTGCGACAGGTAAATTGAAATCACGCAGCGCCATATCCATGGCTTCAGAGAGACCCGGCGCGCTGTCGACCAGCGTACCGTCGAGGTCAAAACCTAAACCGCGGGCGGCGAGAATTTCAGTCATGTGAGACCTTAGCCAGTTCACTGCGCATATGGTCAATCACCGTGCGGTAATCCGGCTGATTGAAGATAGCGGAACCGGCGACAAACATATCTGCACCGGCAGCGGCGATTTCGCCGATATTTTCGGCTTTCACACCACCGTCTACTTCCAGACGAATGTCATAACCGCTGGCATCAATAATCTTGCGAACCTGACGCAGTTTATCCAGTGTGCCTGGAATAAACGACTGCCCGCCGAAGCCAGGATTAACTGACATCAGCAGGATCACGTCGAGTTTATCCATCACGTATTCGAGATAGCTCAGGGAGGTTGCCGGGTTAAACACCAGACCGGCTTTACAGCCATGGCTTTTAATCAGCTGCAGGGAGCGGTCAACATGCTCGGACGCTTCGGGATGGAAAGTAATGTAAGAGGCACCGGCTTCGGCAAAATCCGGGATCAGACGATCAACCGGTTTGACCATCAGGTGAACATCGATCGGCGCGGTAATGCCGTAGTTACGCAGTGATTTAAGAATGGCTGGCCCCATCGTCAGATTGGGGACGTAGTGGTTGTCCATCACATCAAAATGGACCACATCTCCGCCCGCTTCCAGAGCTTTCGCTGTGTCTTCGCCCAAACGGGCAAAGTCAGCAGACAGAATGGACGGTGCAATCAAAAACTGTTTCATCCGCTTCTCCAAACGATAGGTTTATCCGATGATCACCGCTTGGCCGGTAATCAGCGATATAGCGCTAAAAGTTCATTCACCATGCTGCGCTGGGCAACTTTACTGCTGATAGTGCGGCGCGCTGACACGCGGTGCAGCTGTTTCGCCTGTGCATACCATTCCAGCGTAAGTGGTGTTTCGTGGTTGGAAATCAGCACCGGCACATCGTTCTCATTGGAAAGCTGATACGCCAGACGAGCCAGATTACGCTGATCATCCATGCTAAAACTGTTGGTGTGGTACGCCGTAAAATTTGCTGTCGCAGAAAGCGGGGCATAAGGCGGATCACAATAAACCACCGAGCCAGACTGCGCTTTCAGCAACGTGTCCTGATAATGCTCACACACGAATACTGCATTCTTCGCTTTTTCAGCAAACCAGTAGAGTTCTTCTTCAGGAAAATAAGGCTTTTTATAACGCCCGAAAGGCACATTAAACGCGCCACTGAGATTATAACGACACAGGCCGTTGTAACAATGGCGGTTAAGATAGAGGAAAAGTACCGAGCGACGATAAGTATCGCTGCTGGCATTAAACTCAGCCCTCAGGCCGTAAAAACGATCTGATTCGTTAAACTCTGGCGTAAAAAGCACGTGAGCATCACGCACAAATTCTTCAGTGCGTGTCTTCACAATGTTGTAGAGATTGATCAGGTCGCTATTGATGTCCGCCAGAATATAAGCGTCATACTCGGTATTCAAAAATACGGAGCCCGCGCCAACAAAAGGCTCAATCAGACAATCTCCCACCGGAAGATGACGTTTGATGTCATCAATCAGCGGGTATTTGCCGCCAGCCCACTTCAAAAACGCGCGGTTCTTCTTCATGCCGTCAGTTAGCTACTTATATACAATTCACAGCCGCGGATTGTATCCTGTTTTTAGACAGCAAATCGCGTTGAGATCAGTTTCATTTTTTCAGGTCTTGCTGTACCTGATGTACAGGCTTGACCCACGGTTTTTTCGCCTGAACTTCCGCAGGCAAGCTGGAAATAGCACGTTTGGCTTCTGCAGAAGAAGCGTAGTTACCACTCACCAGTACAAACCACGGCTTCCCGTCGCGGGCGGTCTGATAAACCAGATAATTTTTCAGGCCCTGCTGTTTTGCAAACGCATTCAGTGTATTGGACTGAGAAGCGCCGCTCAGTTGCAGGGTAAAGTGCGTACCTGGCGCAGACTTAATGGCAGACGTGCTGCCAGAAGCTGTTGCCGGTGCAGAGGCAACCGGAGCAGGTGACGCGGAGGATTTGGTTGCCGGCGTTTTCGCGGTATGCGACGCCGTTGCTGATGTCTTATGCTCAGCCTGTTTCGAGGTATGAGCAGGCTGCGCATTACGCGAAGACTGTGCCGGACGTACATGGGTGGCTGACGGCTGAGAACCTGCCGGCGCCTGAGTATGAGCTGAACCGTTGACGGTCGCTGGTGCGGTCGGCAAAGAAGTCAGTGACTGAGCCGCAGGTGCCATACTGCCTTGTGCCACGCCATCGACCTGATTTTGCTGGGAAGAAAGCGCATCGCTCATATCACCCGGCAAATCGACACGTTCTTTCGCCTGACCATTATTGGGAACAGGCTCGGCTTCGGTTGGTGTCGGGGAAACTGGCGGTAAACCGATACTCTTCGGTTGCTGGCCATCAGCTGGCTGTTGACCGTCTACGGCTTGCGCCGTATTAGCCTGAGCCTGAGCAGAAGGTTGAGCAGGTGCCGCAGCATCGTTACCTGAGAGACTGATGTCTTTCGGACCATTGGTCTGCTGAGCAGGCTGGCTGGAGGAAGGTGACTTCATGGCTGAGCCGATACCGACAATCAGCAATACCAGCACCACAATCCCGATGCCGATCATCACGTACTGACGGGATACAGCGACTTTTGGAATGGAAGGAGACGGTTTGCGCGCGCGCGGTGGGCGGCGATCGCTGGTGTCTGGTTTGAGATCGTCTTCCGGTGTTAAATCATCCATCTAAAACCTCCAACCCGGCAAAAGCCTCAAGAGGCTTTACGCGGAGCAACTATCCTGACTAAAAATATAAAGCTTTGCTGGCAAACGTAAAATCGGTCGTTATCTGGCCATCATTATGGCCACAGTCTTAACGGCAATCTTCAATCGAAGCCAGCACCATTTCATGCGATACGCCGGAGCGTACTTCAGACTGACCAATTGCTTTCGGTAAAACCAGACGCAGCTCGCCAGCCAGTACTTTCTTATCACGCATCATGTGCGGCAGATAAGACTGCGCGTCCATAACTTCGGGGCCCGTCACAGGCAAACCTGCGCGGGTCAGCAGGGCTTTCACCCGGGCGATATCACCCAGACTGAACTGCCCCAGGCGATGAGCTGTATAACACGCCATCACCATTCCAGCTGCCACAGCTTCGCCATGTAACCAGTTACCGTAACCCATTTCTGCTTCAATAGCATGGCCGTAAGTATGGCCCAGATTCAGCAAGGCGCGCAGTCCGTTTTCACGTTCATCGGCAGCCACAACCTCGGCTTTCAGCTCGCAGCAACGACGGATGCAATACGCCAGCGCATTCATATCCAGCGCCAGTAAAGCATCCATGTTGTCTTCAAGCCACACAAAGAAATCAGCATCCAAAATAATGCCGTATTTGATAACTTCCGCAAGACCCGATGACATTTCACGGGCAGGCAGAGTTCGCAGACAGTCGAGATCAACCACCACCGACGCAGGCTGATAAAAAGCGCCGATCATGTTTTTTCCGAGCGGATGGTTTACCGCTGTTTTACCGCCAACGGAGGAATCAACCTGAGAAAGCAGCGTGGTTGGCACCTGAACAAAGCGTACACCGCGCTGATAACTGGCTGCAGCGAAGCCGGTTAAATCACCGACTACGCCACCACCAAGAGCGATCAGAGTCGTATCACGTCCGTGCGGCTTTTCGAGTAGCGCGGAGAACACGTCATTTAGAACAGTCAGGGATTTGTATTGTTCACCATCAGGCAAAATGACCTGATCAACACGAACGCCTGCCTGCTCCAGCACTGAACGAATTGCATCCAGATAGAGAGGGGCAAGGGTTTCATTGGTCACTATCATGACCTGATCGCCTGCCTTTACCGGCATAAAAGAAGCCGGATCGTGGAACAATCCGGCAGCAATCGTAATGGGGTAGCTACGCTCCCCTAACGTTACGGTAATCCTCTCCATGTCGTGCTCTGTGACCTTCTTTAACTGACACCCTCAGGCAATGATGGACACCAATAATCAGTTACTTTCCAGCATATTGATAATCTGGTTAGCAACGACTTTGGCACTTTGATCATCGGTACGAATAGTGACGTCGGCAATCTCTTCATACAAAGGATTACGCTCTCTCGCCAGTGCTTCAAGCACTTCACGCGGCGGAGCACTCACTTGTAATAATGGACGTTTTTTGTCGCGTTGTGTACGCGCCRGTTGTTTTTCGATGGTAGTTTCAAGATAGACGACAACGCCACGCGCTGACAAACGGTTACGGGTTTCACGTGATTTCACGGAACCGCCACCTGTCGCCAGAACAATGCCTTGTTTTTCGGTCAGTTCGTTGATCACTTTTTCTTCGCGGTCGCGGAATCCGTCTTCGCCTTCCAAATCAAATACCCAGCCCACATCAGCTCCGGTACGTCGCTCAATTTCGTGATCGGAGTCGAAAAACTCCATATTGAGTTGCTGAGCTAACTGTCGACCAATAGTGCTTTTGCCGGCACCCATAGGCCCAACCAGAAAGATATTGCGTTTCTCTGCCATGTTTTTCGGTATTACTAAGACAATTCGTTGATGATAACCCGCCCCGCCAATCAAATTAGCGGCGGGACCTAAACTGAAACCTCATGAGCGATATAGTGCGAGATCAGAAAAAAATTATCTCAACACTCTTGGTAGTTTGGCAACCGAATAAATCACTTTGCACGCCGCAGGAGGGAAACCGTACGTTTTTATCGGCGTGTCTGTCGTAATAAAAAGATCACGGTGCTCAATTCGGTAACCCTTGTAAGCTAAATCGACGGCAGCGTCAAACTCAGAAGCCTCTTGCAACACAAAAAGTTGCATGCGCTCAACGTTATTAAGTCATTTACAAGGGGTAAGAATACCCATTTAACGGGTGAGGATTAAGGTCGGAGTGATGAAAATCACCAACTCACGCCGCTGTTCATTGGTGTATTGGTGTTTAAACAAAGAACCGACCACCGGAATGTCACCCAGGACAGGGACTTTCGTATCCGTTTTTTGGTTTTTACGCTGGAATATCCCGCCGAGTACGATCGTTTCCCCGTTTTTTACCGTCACCTGGGTTTTTATTTCCTGCTTATCGATCGCCAGCGCCTCGCCTTCGGACTGTTTGATACTTCGCCCCGGCATGTTCTGGCTAATCTGCAACGCCAGTTGAATACGCCCGTCACGCTGAATTTTCGGCATGACTTCCATTCCCAGCACCGCTTCTTTGAATTCGATCGACGTGCTGCCACTCGCCCCGCTGGAAACCTGATACGGGATTTCCGTTCCCTGTTTAATACTGGCAGTCTGCATATGCGCCGTCAGCAGCCGCGGGCTGGCAATAATATCGACCTTATCTTCCTGCTCAAGCGCCGTCAGTTCGAGATCAAGGATCCGCCCGCTGATGTGTGCAAGATTGAAGCCGGCAGTAAATATCGGATTTTCGACCGGCATTCCCATACTGAAATTGTTCATGCGCACCGCTTTTGTAATGGGTTCCTCCCCGGTAAATCCCCAGCGCACTCCAAGTTCGCGCAGGCTTTCGCTGTTCATGGTGACGATATGCGCCGCCAGCTGGACCTGCTGGAGGGGTAAATCCATCTCCTTTACCCACGGTGCCACCACATCCAGCGCCGCCTGCGTGTCACGTAACAATAGCGTATTGGTGCGGGTATCTGCAGAAGCATTGCCTTTTTGCGACAACAGCGATCCTTTCTGAGCGTTCAGGCTAAGCGCCGTCTCTTTCGCATCCGCATATTGCAAAGGGACGGTGAGGCTGATCAGCGGGCTTTGCAGCGCCTGCTGATCGGCGGCATCTTTTATCCGCTGTTGTACAACCTGCGGGTCTTCTTCAGGCGACACCAATAAAACGTTGCCCTGCAACTGACTGGTGAGATGGTTCATTTGCAGAATGATGTCGAGCGCCTGCTGCCACGGCACATCTTTGAGTTTCACACTTATCTGCCCGTCCAAACCCGGTGCGGTGACCAGATTCAGTTGCCGGGCATCCGCCAGCGCCTGCAATACCAAGCCGACCGGCGAGGACTGAAACTCCAGCGAAATCAGCGGTGGCGTACCGGCTTTCACCGGGCTAAGACATAAACACAGCAAAAACAGCACAATCCGTTTATTTACGTATTTCATTATTTTCCTTTCCCTGGAGAATCATTACCTTTACCCAGCCTGATAATCTGACGCTGTAAGCCGCAACGTGCGTCACTGAGGCTAAGTTCAACCTGCACACTGCTGAGCACTTCAACCGTCCATTGCGGCATCCCAACGAGTGAACCTGTTTCGACTTTATTCCAGCGCCCCTGCGGAGAAAGCAGCCAGCCATAACGTTGCCCTCCGACATCTGAAATCCCGCTTAACAGCCATTCAGATAACGGAGAAACACCAGCACAGTCGGGTGTCTGTGGCGTATTAAACGGATCACGCACGGCTTTCGACGCGACGACACCGCTAACAAACTCCGCCGCTGGCGCAGTTTGTGTCAGTAACACTGATGCTTTCATCCCACCACTACCGGTGGTATGCAGATTCAGCTCGCTAAACGCAGGCTGTTCGGGACGTTGCAACAGCGCATGAAGAAAATGCATCAGTTCGGTAAAAGTCACCTGCAATTGCAATTCACCCTGCGGTTCTTGTTTCGGTTGCGAAACGGGTTGCCAGCGAATCAGCACCGCCTGAGAGTCTTTCAGTGGCCGGGAAAACGCTTGCTCCAGAGGCAGGCTTTTGCGCAGTGATGTCGCATTACCGGCCAGTTCCTGATCCAGTCTTTCCAGTGGAATCATGCGCATTAGCGTCACCTGAGCCAGGGAAAGGGTCTGTTGTGCGATGTCAATCTCCCGTTTCAGGGTTTCCTGTTGCTGCCATAATCCGCGCAATCCGAACTGATACAGCGTTAAAACCATCATCACTAAACATGCGGTCAGAATGAATACCCGCTGCCAGCCGGGTTTTTCCATCAGCGGTTCAATACGCTCTGATAGAAAACCGGTCATTGCGGTACTTCCGGCGCAGGCAGTGGCCTTTCAGCGCGAAACTGCGTTTTCATCACGAAGCTCAGATTCTGGTTGGGCTGTTGCTGTACATCAGAAAGACTGACCTTGCTGAGCAAGTCTCCTGCCGACAGCATGTCGCTCAATGCCAGAATGTCGTGGTACAACCGCCCTTCACCTTTTAACGTCAGCATTCCCTGATATTCTGTCAGCTCAGTCAGCCACAGTTCTTCGGGCATCTTTAACGCCAGCAGCTCCAATAATTGCAGATAGTCCCGGCTCCGCTGCACACGCTGGTGGCTCAAAAGGCGTGCTTCAGTCAGAACCTTTACCTGTGCTGAAGCGGCCTCCACACGACGCTGCTGAAGCATAATCTTTTGAATGCCTGAATTTAGCGCTGACAGCTTCACCTGCAATAACGTCCGCTCCTGCGCAATGAAAGCGGCCAGAAGCCAGGCACAGACCACCACAGAGACCGGAAACGAAACGAAAATCTTCAGCCAGCAACGCATCCGCTTTTGACGGCGCAGCTTTCGCCACGGTAATAAATTGACCTGGAGCATCAGTAATCCGCCTGACGAATAGCCAGCCCGACGGCGGGCGCAAATGCACCGGGATTCGCAGGCAAAGGCGCGGACAATTGCGCGATTGCGCTTAATGGCGACCAGCATTGCATTACCGCAGATGGCGATTCGCCACTGAAATAGTCCTCCGCGTGGCATAATGCGGCCGCGCGATACTGTGTGCGGATCTTCTGAGAAATTGAGGTTTCAGTCATGGCCTCTGCGTGATCCAGCAAGCCAAACTGGAACGGCAAGCTGTGCGGCGAAGCCCAGAGAAAGGCATCGTCAAGGGGATGAATCAGCAATGCATCACCCGGAACGCCGGCAGCACAGGCCGCCATCTGAAGTGCGCAAGGGGCCAGTTCAATAGCATCCGGAAACAACCGTGCCTGCACCATGCATCGCACCCACTGTTCAATTTCCTGCTGCCTTGCGGCTGTAACCACCAACTGATTATCACCATGAGGATCAGCCCGGTAGTCCATCACCAGATGTTCCATGCCGAGGGGGAATTGTTTCGCGGCGTTAGCGAAAATAAACGCACTGCGCTGCGGCTCACCCAACCGGGCATCGGGCGCGGCCATTCGCTGTTGCATAATACGTTGTGCAGGAAGGCTTATTCGTAATGAAAAAGACGTCGGCAGCGTTTTTCGCCAGCACGATAAAAGGGCGATCAGCGGTGCGGTCTCATGTAATATCCCCTCCCGCAATGTGAAAGGAGGCAAAGGATGCTGCCACCAGTGACGTAATTGCCAGCCATGACGCCGCCGCTGAACGGCGATCGCACGGGCAAAACCGGCTTGAATATCCAGACCTACCTGCCATGCTTGTAGTCGCATTTTCGCCCAATCTCCATATCGTCAGGTAAATAAAAGAACGTATCCATGTTGCTGGCTTGCCTTTATACTACCGCGCGGTTGTTTATAAACTGCCCAATTGACACTTAATGGGAAATCTCAGGTGAAGTTCGTAAAGTATTTATTGATTCTTGCAGTGTGTTGCATTTTGCTGGGAGCCGCCTCGATCTTCGGTTTGTATAAATATATCGAGCCACAGCTACCCGATGTCGCCACGCTTAAAGACGTGCGCTTGCAAACACCAATGCAAGTTTTCAGTGCCGAGGGTGATTTAATCGCTCAATATGGTGAAAAGCGCCGTATCCCACTGAAACTCGACCAGATCCCACCGGAACTGGTGCATGCGTTTATCGCGACAGAAGACAGTCGTTTCTATGAACATCACGGCGTGGACCCGATCGGTATTTTCCGTGCGGCTTCCGTTGCGCTGGTGTCCGGCCACGCCTCACAGGGCGCGAGTACCATTACTCAGCAACTGGCCCGTAACTTCTTCCTGAGTCCTGAACGCACGCTGACCCGTAAAATCAAGGAAGCATTTCTGGCCATCCGCATTGAGCAGATGATGTCCAAAGATGAAATCCTTGAGCTGTATCTGAATAAGATCTATCTCGGTTATCGCGCTTATGGCGTGGGTGCCGCTGCACAGGTTTACTTCGGGAAAAATGTCAACCAACTGACACTCAGTGAAATGGCGGTGATTGCCGGTCTGCCAAAAGCACCGTCAACCTTCAATCCGCTGTATTCTCACGATCGTTCCCTGGCGCGTCGCAACACCGTACTGGTGCGTATGCTGGATGAGAAATACATCACGCAGGCCCAGTACGATCAGGCGCGTGCTGAGCCGCTGGTGGCGAATTATCATGCTCCACATATCGAGTTTTCTGCGCCGTATCTGACCGAAATGGTGCGTCAGGAGATGGTGAAACGTTATGGCGACAACGCTTATAACGATGGCTACATGGTTTACACCACCATTACCAAGAAAACCCAGCTGGCCGCGCAGGAAGCCCTGCGCACCAACGTGCTCAATTACGATATGCGCCACGGTTACCGTGGCCCGTCAAATCAGTTATGGAAAGTGGGTGAACCTGCGTGGGATCAGGACAAGATTGTTCAGTCGCTGAAAACCCTGCCAGTGTATGGCCCGCTGTTCCCGGCCGTTATCACCGCAACGGACGACGCTCAGGCGACGGCAACGATGTCCAACCGCGCGGTCATCAGCCTGCCATTCAGCGGCATGCGCTGGGCGCGACCTTACCGTAATGACAATGCTCAGGGCCCGACTCCGAAAAAAGTCACTGACGTGGTGCGCCCTGGTCAGCAAGTTTGGGTACGTAAAGTGGGTGATGACTGGTGGCTGGCGCAGGTGCCTGATGTCAACTCAGCCATCGTTTCACTCAATCCAAACGACGGTGCCATTGAAGCGCTGGTCGGCGGGTTTGACTTCAACCAGAGTAAGTTTAACCGCGCCAATCAGGCGGTTCGTCAGCTCGGTTCGAACATCAAACCTTTCCTGTATACCGCAGCAATGGATAAAGGCCTGACGCTGGCGACTATCCTGAATGACATGCCAATCACCCGCTGGGATGCCGGTGCCGGTACCGACTGGCGGCCGAAGAACTCCCCGCCAACGTATTACGGTCCGATCCGTTTACGTCAGGGTCTGGGCGAGTCTAAAAACGTGGTGATGGTGCGTGCGATGCGTGCGATGGGTGTGGATTACGCGGCTGAATATCTGCAGCGTTTTGGCTTCCCGGCGGCGAACATTGTTCATTCCGAATCACTGGCATTGGGTTCTGCTTCATTCACTCCGTTACAGGTGGTGCGCGGTTACGCCACACTGACCAACGGCGGTTATCTGGTTGACCCGTATTTCATCACCAAAATCGTGGATGAATCCGGCCAGGTTCAGTTTGAAGCCAAACCTAAAATCGCCTGCCGTACCTGTAATATTCCGGTTATTTATGGGGATACGCAGAAATCTGCCGTGCTGTCGGATGACAACGTAGAAAATGTTGCTACGTCCACCATCAATAACAATACCAGTGTGCCAACGCCACAACTTGAGCAGGTTCCGCCGAACTCGCCACAGGTTGATGCCGCACAGCAATACGCACCGCATGTGATCAGTACTCCTCTGTCATTCCTGATCAGTGATGCACTGAACTCCAACATCTTCGGGGAACCGGGCTGGATGGGGACGGGCTGGCGCGCAGGACGCGACCTGAAACGTCACGACATTGGCGGCAAAACCGGGACAACCAACAGCTCGAAAGATGCCTGGTTCTCCGGATATGGTCCTGACGTGGTGACATCAGTCTGGATTGGCTTTGACGATCACCGTCGTGATTTGGGCCGTTCGACGGCTTCCGGTGTCATCCCGGATCAAATCTCCGGTGCCGAAGGCGGCGCGAAAAGTGCTCAGCCAGCCTGGGATGATTACATGAAAGCCGTGCTGGAAGGAGTGCCGGAACAGCCACAGACTCCGCCTCCGGGTGTGGTGACCGTCACTATCGATAAGAGTACCGGTAAGCTTTCTGACGGCGGCGGTAACAGTCGCCCGGAATACTTTATCGACGGGACTCAGCCGACAGAACATGCTGTGCATGAGGTCGGAACAACCATCATGGATAACGGTCAGGAACACGAACTGTTCTGATGCCTGAGCTGTAAAGCAAAAAGCCGGTCTGCGTAATGCATGACCGGCTTTTTTAATGATGTTTTATCGCAGGCTCAGCGGGCATTGCGCATCAGAAACTCATGCGCCAGAAATAACGCACTCACGTTGCGGGCTTCGCAAAAATCGGGATGTTGCAACAGTTCCATCATGCGTGACACCGGCCAGCGCGTTTGTGGCAAAGGTTCCGGCTCATCACCTTCCAGGCTTTTCATATACAAATCTTTAGCAATGACGATATTCATGCGACTGGAGAAGTAAGAAGGTGCCATGGTCAGTTTTGCCAGCACGTCAAAGTGCCGTGCACCGTAGCCCACTTCTTCCATCAGTTCCCGGTTCGCCGCCTCAAGCACACCTTCACCCGGATCAATCAGGCCCTTGGGAAAACCCAGCTCGTAGCTTTCAATCCCAACGGCATATTCCTGAATTAACAACAGCTCATCATCAATGATCGGTACAATCATCACCGCTTCACGATCGGAAGGACGCATGCGTTCATACACGCGTTCAGCGCCATTGCTGAATGTCAGATCAACAGATTCGATGGTGAATAATCGCGAACGGGCTACGGTTTCCACCTTCGTAATTTTCGGTTTTTGCAGGTGTTGTGTCATCTCATCCCCAACTTATTATTCACCTGACCAGAGGTGTTCTAATGGGTTCGTTTGTCTGTTCAAAAGCCGCTACCGGTAGTCATTGTGCGTTAAGGAGCGTCAGCATCGCAATCTTTACTGAAAAACTGTCTTTGTCCTGCCTATTTCCCGTTCAAAATGTCACTAAATAATCGCCGTTAATCGCGCAAAAAAAACACGTTGACTCATGGCTGTCACATTTTTGCTTTAACAAAAACACTCTCACTTAAAAATAGGATTATACCGATACCCGTTAATTCCCAAATGCAGGTATCCTCTAGCGTGGTATTTTTGTGCACGCGATTCAGATTAACAATAATAAAATTCCTATCAAAAAGCACCCATGCGCAGAATGTGCATTTCGTTATATGTATAATACTTTCACAGAGTTGACGTAAGTCACCCACGTCTGAACGGGGATCGGATGAGCACAGTAGTCGTGACACTGGTGTTGTTGTGTATCGCAATTATTGCCACAGCGTCTTATTTTTGGCTCGTATTGCGTCGCCGCCAACGCGGCGAGTCAGTCGTGCGTTTTTCCACACCCAGTCAGCGCAAACTCTCCCAGAAAGAACGCGACGCAGTAGAACGCTATCTGCGACAAAATGAAGGCCTCGGCCAGACACCGATCACCCACCGCAATAATCTGATTATCCTGCGAGATAAACTGACGCTGACCACCAAAAGCGAAAATGTTTATAGCCTGACCCGCGCGATCACCCGTTATGGGGTGGCGAGCGAAGATCCTAACAAATGGCGTTACTTCCTCGATTCTACTGAAATTCACCTGCCGCCATTCTGGGAGCAATACATTGCTCAGGAAAACCAGGTCGAGCTGATCAAAACACAGACTCTGCCGCTGGTGATTTCACTCAACGGTCATACGCTGACCGAGCACGTTTACGATGGCCCGGCGCCGGTTTCGGCGGTGATACCTTCTCAGCCGCAAAATGCGTCTATCCGTCATGAAGAAAGCGAGCATATTGAACTGGTCAAAGTGCGTCGCGAAACACGTGAAGAGCATGCGCTGACCCGTTCGAATGGTGTAAAAGAAGCGCTGGCTGTTTCCGCTATTCTGCTTCTGCTTTTCATCACACTGCAAAGTCCGGTGATATTTCTGCCCTGGTTGCTGGTGATTTCGGCAGGATTAGCCGCCTGGGTTATCTGGCGGTTTGTGTCTGAACGTTTAGGTAAAAATCGTAAGGAAATTCATTGCCTGCGCGGCTTACCTAAACGCTGGGGTTTGTTCGGTGAATCCAAACAAGGTGATATCAGCAATATTTCGCTCGGTGCGGTAGACCTGATTTATCCGCCTCACTGGCAGCCCTATATTGGTCGTGATCTCGGACAGCCAACGGACGTGGAAGTCTATATGAACAGCCACGTTGTCCGCCAGGGAAGCTATCTGACACTGCACGAGGAAGTGAAAAGATTCCCGCTCCAGCAGTGGGGAAGAAACCTGGTGCTCGCCACCAGCGCCTTCCTCTTGCTGCTGGCGTTACTGGTTTATGTGCCGCTTGGCCTGCCGCTCAAACTCAGCGTAGCCTGGCTGCAAGGTGCACAAAGTTCGCAGGTTAACAGCGTACAGGAACTGGAAAAGGCTGCCCTGCGCGTCGGCGACACCCTGAAAGTTCAGGGTACCGGCATGTGTTATGTGCCACCGGCGGCCAGCCGTTCTGCATCCGGTTTTATGCCTTTTGATTGTTCCGCGATTTACTGGAATACCGCGACGCCGCTGCCGGTGCCGCAGTCAGAAATTATTGATGCAGCTACAGCGCTGCAAACCACGGTGAACAACCAGCTGCATCCCGGCCAGAACCAAACCCCCGAGCAAAACATTAACCCGCAACTGGCCACCGCCATCGAGAAATCCGGGATGATCCTGCTTGATGATTTCGCGGATATCGTGCTGAAAACCGAAACGCTATGCGGAAACAGTAACGATTGTGTTCGTCTGAAAAATGCGCTGGTGAATCTGGGCAATTCGAGCAACTGGAATTCGCTGGTGAAGCGGGCAAAAGCAGGCACATTGCAGGGGATTAACGTTCTGCTGCGTCCGGTCAGCGCGCAATCGCTGAGTGAACTGGTGAATAACGCAACGTCTTCTTTCTTTGTTCAGGAAACCCGTCGCGCCGCTGACAGCCTTAACAGCCCGCCACCGGGCGGATTCTTGATCAGTAACGATGAAGGACGCCAGTTGATTGAAATGCCCACGCCTCCGGTCAGCGTGTTTGCTAACCCGCCTCAGGAGCAGTGGAAGCAACTGCAACAATTATCGACACTCCTGCTACATACACCGTTCAGTGCGCAGGGCGTGATCACCAGTATCAGCATTGATGCCAACGGAACCCGTCACATTTCGTTGCACAGCGAGCCGGATATCTCAACGCTCTGGCGCTATCTGGGCACCAGCTTATTACTGTTACTGTTAATCGGTGTTCTGGCGGTCAATCTCGTGCTGTTTACCCGCCGTTTCATCAAAGATAAGCGCAGAATCGACGATATTCAGCAATATTATAACTCCTGCTTTCATCCCACATTAATGCCAATCCCCGTGCAAAAACTGGGCTGAAAACCACCGGGTGTCCCTGCGCCACCCGGTCAGATTATGCTACCCTGACGCCCTTCCCTGCTTTCATCTGTTCGCCCCTGCGGTTTCTCACAGCCGCAAGAACCTGGAGTCTTCATGCCCCCCGATTTTGACTGGCAATGCATCGATACTGTTTTACTGGATATGGACGGCACATTGCTGGATCTGGCTTTTGACAGCCAGTTCTGGTTGCAGGATGTCCCTCTTGCCCTTAGCCAGCAGCGTGCGATCCCGCTTGAAAACGCGCGCCAGTTAATTCATGACGAATATCTTGCCGTCCAGCACACCATGAACTGGTATTGCTTCGACTACTGGAGTGAAAGGCTGAGTCTGGATATCTACCAGATGACGACGAACATCGGCAAAAATGCGCGTCTTCGCGACGACACGCTGCCGTTTCTGGTTCACCTGCGTGAAAGCGGACGACAGACAATTTTGCTCACCAATGCGCATCCGCACAGTCTTTCCGTTAAAATTGAACATACCGGATTAGACCAGCACCTTGATTTATTACTTTCCACCCACACATTTGGTTATCCGAAGGAAGATCAGCGGCTGTGGTCTGCAGTTCAGCAACAAACGGGCTTTAATCCCGACAGGACATTATTTGTCGATGACGGTGAACCGATCCTGAATGCGGCAAAAACCTTCGGCATCCGCTATTGTCTGGGTATAGAAAATCCGGACTCGACCATGGCAAATAAGTCATTTGAAGGACATCCTTCCATCAATGATTACCGCAGCCTGTTGCCTGCAATTCACCCCGTAACAGGCCCGGCTAAGTAACACCGGTACGCTCAGGGGAAGAATATGAAAGGTAAAACGGAAGACGACGATAATGCAGTACGCCTCGATAAATGGTTGTGGGCGGCTCGTTTTTATAAGACCCGCGCGCTGGCACGCGAGATGATTGATGGCGGCAAAGTGCATTACAACGGTCAGCGGGGGAAACCCAGCAAGCTGATGGAACTGAATGCCGAAATTACATTGCGTCAGGGAAATGACTCAAAAACGATCATCGTTCTGGGGCTGACCACTCAGCGCCGTAGTGCAGAAGAAGCACAGAAACTGTATCAGGAAACTGAGGCGAGCATTGCCAGCCGGGAAAAAATCTCCGAAGCACGCAAAATGAACGCGATGCCGCATCCGGACAGACGTCCGGACAAAAAGGAACGCCGCAACCTGATCAAATTTAAATATGGCGATTCTGAATAAATCCAAAGTCCTTCCAGGAGGGATGAAGGATTTGAGTTCGCTAAACAGAGAGAAAATTATGTCTAATCACGACCAACTGCATCGCTACCTGTTCAATCATCACGCCGTTCGCGGTGAACTGGTCTCGCTCAAAGAGACTTTCCAGCAGGTTATTGCCGGTCACGACTATCCGGCAGAAGTGCGCAATCTGCTGGGTGAAATGTTGGTGGCGACCAGCCTGCTGACTGCCACCCTGAAATTTGACGGCGATATTACCGTGCAGTTGCAAGGTGATGGTCCGCTGAAACTGGCCGTGATCAACGGTAACAACAAGCAGGAACTGCGCGGCGTCGCACGTCTGCAGGGTGACATTACCGAAGGCAGCTCGCTGAAAGAGATGATTGGCAACGGCTACATGGTGATCACGATTTCTCCGACCGTCGGCGAACGCTATCAGGGCGTCGTGGGGCTGGAAGGCGAAAACCTGGCAGAGTGTCTGGAAAACTACTTCATGCAGTCAGAACAGCTGCCAACCCGCATCTTCATCCGCACGGGTGAAGTTGAAGGCCAGCCTGCTGCAGGCGGCATGTTGTTGCAGGTTCTGCCAGCGCAAGATACTGATCCGGAAGAGTTCAGCCATCTGGCACAACTGACCACCACCATCAAGGCGCAAGAGCTGCTGACCCTGCCTGCCAACGAAGTGCTTTATCGTCTGTATCATCAGGAAGAGGTCACCCTGTATGAACCGCAGAATGTCTGTTTCCGTTGCACCTGTTCCCGCGAACGTTGTGCAGCAGCGTTGCTGACGCTGCCGGATGAAGATGTGCTCGACATGCTGGAAACTGATGGAAAAATAGAGATGCACTGCGATTATTGCGGCACGGACTATGAATTTGACGCGATGGATATGGCGACACTGAAAGCTGGCGGCGACGTTCATTCCGGAGATGACCACGTTCATTGATCGTTAACACGCGCAGCCTGAGGGACTTTTCACTGAAAAGTCCCTTTTTTATTGCTATTCCATAACCTCATTTGCACACCTTTCGGGTTTTTCATCACAATTCTGGAAAAACATTCACATCTACCGTTATTCTTTGAGAGCTGTCGTGGCACAAAAGCGATATATACCTACAATAGCAACTGATTTATCCCTATTTACGGGATTCAAATTCAGCAAGGAGCAGGGAAATGCCTACCACTATCGGGATCACCGCCGAAACACTCTCCCAGTATGGGATCCACCAGAATAGCGAAATTGTCTATAACCCTGATTACGAAACTCTTTTTGCAGAAGAGACGGCCCCGGGCCTGGAAGGTTATGAGCGCGGGCAGGTGACAGAGCTCGGTGCAGTGAATGTCGATACTGGCATTTTCACCGGCCGCTCGCCGAAAGATAAATACATCGTCCGTGATGACACCACACGCGATACGCTCTGGTGGGCTGATCAGGGCAAAGGGAAAAATGATAACAAACCGCTGTCGCAGGAAATCTGGACATCACTCAAGGCGCTGGTCAGCAAGCAGCTATCCGGGAAACGTTTGTTTATCGTTGATGCCTTCTGCGGTGCCAATGCAGACTCGCGCCTGAAAGTACGCTTTATTACGGAAGTCGCCTGGCAGGCACATTTCGTCAAGAACATGTTCATTCGCCCCGAAGTCAATGAACTGGAAAATTTCGAGCCTGATTTCATCGTGATGAACGGCGCGAAATGTACCAATCCGGACTGGCAGAAACAGGGCCTGAATTCTGAAAACTTCATCGCTTTCAATCTGACCGAGCGTATCCAGCTGATAGGCGGCTCGTGGTACGGCGGCGAAATGAAGAAAGGCATGTTCGCAGTCATGAACTATCTGCTGCCATTGCAGGGTATCGCCTCAATGCATTGCTCAGCGAACGTCGGCGAAAAAGGCGATGTGGCGGTGTTCTTTGGTCTCTCCGGTACCGGCAAAACCACCTTATCCACCGATCCGAAGCGTCAGCTTATCGGTGATGATGAGCACGGCTGGGACGATGACGGCGTCTTTAACTTTGAAGGTGGCTGCTATGCCAAAACCATCAAACTGAGCAAAGACGCCGAGCCGGAAATTTTCGGTGCGATAAAACGCGATGCCTTGCTGGAAAACGTGATGGTCAGCGCAGACGGCAAAATCGACTTCAATGACGGCAGCAAGACTGAGAATACCCGCGTCTCCTACCCGATTTATCACATTCAAAATATCGTGAAACCGGTATCGAAAGCCGGTCACGCCAGTAAAGTGATTTTCCTGACAGCCGATGCGTTTGGCGTATTGCCGCCGGTTTCCCGTCTCACAGCCGCGCAAACGCAATACCATTTCCTGTCCGGTTTCACTGCGAAGCTGGCCGGAACTGAGCGCGGTGTCACTGAACCCACGCCAACCTTTTCTGCCTGCTTTGGTGCGGCGTTCCTGATGCTGCACCCGACGCAATACTCCGAAGTATTGGTGAAGCGCATGGAAGCTGCAGGCGCTCAGGCCTATCTGGTGAACACTGGCTGGAATGGTACCGGCAAACGTATTTCGCTGAAAAATACCCGCGCTATTATCGACGCGATCCTCAACGGCACCATTGATGATGCGGAAACCTTCACCTTGCCGCTGTTTAATCTGGCGGTGCCGGTTGAGCTGCCGGGCGTCGACACGCATATTCTGGATCCGCGCAATACTTACGCCAGCCGTGAACAGTGGCAGGAAAAAGCTGAACATCTGGCACAGTTATTTATCGATAACTTCGACAAATACACCGATACCCCGGCTGGCGCCGCACTGGTCAGTGCCGGACCGAAACGCTAATCTGCTGGCAAACTCTTATCAGGCGCGGGCTTCCGCGCCTTTTTTATTGCAACCAGCCCAGCGGCATTTCAGAATGACAGCATTGCTGTCAGAGGAGCCTGATATGGCGACGATTACCGTTCGTAATCTGGATGATGATGTGAAGGAATTACTGCGCATTGCGGCGGCCAGAAAAGGCCATTCGATGGAAGAAGAAGCACGTTTGATACTAAAACAGGCGCTGACCACTACTGTGCCTGATTTTGGTCTGGGCAGTCAGCTGCGCCAGCGCTTTTCTTCCCTGAGCGTGGAACATCTGGAACTGCCACCGAAATGATCATCCTCAATACTGCCGTCATCCTTGAGATGATTAGCCCCTTCCCGCAAAAGAACGTGCTGCAATGGCTGGACGCGCAGGACGCCACACAACTGTATCTGACCAGCCTGAGCGTCGCGGCACTTTTCAGCTGGGCGGATAGTCTGCCGGAGAATCAGCCGAAAGCCGCGCTTTCGGACGCTTTGCTGGAGATGATGAACCAGGATTTCGCGGGCAGGCTGTTGCCGTTTGATGCGGCCAGCGCGCTGTATTACCCGCGTGTGATGGCCTTATCGAAGGCGGCCAATATTGAGATGGCGGAGCGTGATATGCAGCTCGCGGCAATCTGCCTGAACCATCAGGCGGGGCTTGCCACGGATCACGCAGAAGTGTTTGCCCACACGGGCGTGGTGTTAGTTAATCCATGGGATACGGCGGAAACACCACGATGGCGGGAAGAAGCGGCAGAGTATTATGTGATGAGCAGGAAGAATTAAGCCAGCGGCTGGGCTGCTGTTAAACCGTGGGTTGCCACCCACACTGGCCTTAAAGGTGGCTTATCGCCACCCCCCTTAAGGAATCCCGGGCTCTATTGCGCGCTCCGCGCTGGCTATGTTTCAGCTGCCGCAGCGCGATAAGTGATCGCCGAAATTGAGAAACCGAAACTTTCACCTGTCTGAATAAAAGGGATCATTAAGGCTCCCCTTAATCAAACCAGTTTTTGCTGTACCGCCACCGCTTTCAGCATCTCAACCGGTAACGGCAGATAGGCCCGAATTCGTAATCCCCCGCGGTCACTTTTCCCGATATCCAGCGTGCCTGAGTGGGCATCAATAATGCGCTGAACAATCGCCAGCCCGAGTCCGGTTCCGCTGGTAGTTCGCGCACTTTCGCCACGCACAAATGGCTGAAACAGATGCTTAAGCTGGTCAGGCTCAATGCCCGGGCCGTCGTCTTCAACCTGGAACCAGGCCCGCTGCAATTCGCGACCACTACTGACTTTAATCCAGCCGTCGCCATAACGGGCAGCATTCACCACCATATTCACCACGGCACGTTTGATAGACAGCGGATGAGCATTGACCAGCAATTCGCCGTCCGCCAGACCAGAGTCGATCTCACGTTCATAAGCGCTTTCCGTCGCAATCACTTCGCCCAGAATACCGTTAAGATCGGTGATCTCGGTCGGCATCTCCTGTCCGGTGCGCAGATAATCGATGAACTGCTCAATAATCGCGTTGCACTCTTCGATATCTTTATTGATCGACTCGGCGAGATAACTGTCATCGTCACTCATCATTTCGGTCGCCAGACGAATGCGCGTCAGCGGCGTACGCAGATCATGGCTGACGCCCGCCATCAGAAGGGTACGGTCATCGGCCAGCAGTTTGACACCGGCAGCCATCTGATTAAACGCCCGCGTCACAGAACGCACTTCAGACGCACCGTATTCACGCAGCGGCGGCGGAATAATACCTTTCCCTACCTGCAACGCCGCATGCTCCAGCTCAACCAGGGGGCGGTTCTGTATACGGATAAACAGCCACGCGCCACCAATCGCCAGCAACATAATCGCCAACGTATAGCGGAACAGCGGAGAGAAATCGCCCTGATGGATTTCAGTAAGGGGAACCCGCACCCAGATGTCAGGCGACAACCAGGTTTTCAGCCACACCACCGGGGTATTTTTATTGACCTCGACGCGCACGTCAGTAGGACCACCGAGTTGCTGCGCCATCTGCTGACTGAGGAATTCGTAATGCTGCGCCCAGCGCAGGCCACTCTCCTCGGCCGCAGAGTTGGTATAAAGAGAAATGCCCAGTTCGCGGTAGATTTCGCGACGAAATGCCGGTGGAACCGCCAGCAACGTCCCATCTTCCAACTGCAGCCGGTCAGTCATCAGCATACGGACTTCGTATGCCAATACCTTATTGAACTGCTGCAGGCTGGGCAGAATGGCGAAGTTCAGCACCACCAGATAGGTCGTCACCAGGCTGACGAACAGCAAGGTGACGATTAATAACAGAGTTCGGGCAAACGAGCTACGCGGTGAAAAGCGTATTCGCTTCATGCCTTACTGCCGTCCGGTACAAATACGTAGCCCAGACCCCAGACAGTCTGAATGTAACGCGGATGCGCCGGATCTTCTTCTACCATACGACGCAGACGGGAAATCTGCACATCGATAGAGCGTTCCATCGCACTGTATTCACGGCCACGCGCCAGATTCATCAGCTTGTCACGGGACAGTGGCTCACGCGGATGGCTTACCAGCGCTTTCAGCACGGCAAACTCACCACTGGTCAGTGGCATAGGCTCATCTTCACGGAACATTTCGCGGGTGCCGAGGTTTAGTTTGAACTTACCAAATGAGATAACCGCCTCTTCCTGAGAAGGTGCGCCTGGCAGTTCATTGGCCTGACGCCGCAGGACTGCGCGGATACGCGCCAGCAGTTCACGCGGGTTAAATGGCTTAGGAATGTAGTCGTCGGCGCCGATTTCCAGGCCCACGATACGGTCAACTTCTTCCCCTTTCGCCGTCACCATGATGATCGGCATCGGGTTACTCTGGCTGCGCAGACGACGGCAGATAGATAAACCATCTTCGCCAGGCAACATCAGATCCAGAACCATCAGGTGGAATGACTCACGGGTCAGCAAACGGTCCATTTGTTCAGCATTGGCAACGCTACGCACCTGGAAGCCCTGTTCAGTCAGATAACGCTCCAAAAGTGCACGCAGGCGCATATCGTCATCGACCACCAGAATCTTGTGATTTTCTTGCATTTAAATCTCCCAAAGGCGTGAATGCCTCAAGCTTGTATTGTTAGAAAAGTCAGCCAAAACAGACAGCGTTTAATGGTATATATTCTAGTCGAAATTGTAACAATGATTATGGATTTCCTAATTTATCAACAATATCAGAGGAGTCTTCTGCAAGCGAAGGTTGGTTTGTTACGGGGTGTCCCGCTCTGCAAACCTGCTCATCCGTTTTTCTGGTCATTATCTGAGCATTTCTGCCGAAAGTATCAGGAAAATGATCATCTCAATGTGCCCGTGGGGATAAAAGTTTGGTGATTTTACTTATTCGTTTGATTAATAATAAAGTGATAAGGATAATATTTTATTTGAGAAATAGATCATTTACCCACCAACTGATCATTTGAATGAATTAACCAAACCATAAAGATCATAGACAGTGATATTTCAGATTAAAAACTCATTATCATTTAATTAGACAGGATGCCACCGACTATTCAATGTATAGAACACTTGATAGAATTCGGCGTCTGAAGGTGATGAATTCACTTTATTTAATCCGATAAAGTCATCTTTAGATTAACCACTAATTTTTATTTCTGAATGGACGCAAAAAATGAAAACCAAGTTCAAGCTCTTAGCGGGTGGGATATTTTTGGCTATGGCTGCAAATAGCTATGCGATCGATGGCGCTATTAATTTTACGGGTGCGATTGTTGAAGAGGCCTGTGAAATCAATGGGGGTGAAGAGCTCAATATACCTTTAGGGACTTATTCAGCAGCTCAATTCCAGGAAATTGGTGATCTCTCTCCGAAGATCCCTTTTACCCTGCCACTTGATAACTGTCCTGTCGTTACTGAAAGTAATCCTACTCCTCACTTCCGGATATGGCTGGAGTCAGATACCGTTGCTGATACCACTGATTTGATTGCACTTGGCAATGATTACGGTGATGAAATGGCGGATGGTGTCGGCATCAGAATCGAAGATGCAGAAACCAACGAGATAATGAAAATCAACGGATTACCTGACATCATCTATCCAATCCCCGGAAAGGTTATGAATGTCAACCTTCTCGCATACTATGAGTCGTTTAAATTGCCTGGCGATATCACTGCCGGTGCAGCAGACGCGCGCGTGAAAGTCACTCTCGATTACAGATAAGTACTTTGAGCCTTGCCCTGTAAAAATTAATTCTACAGGGCATCTCTTATACGTTTATTCAATTACCGCATGAATATATTGCTACTGTAAGGATTCATATTCGAATGGGTAAGTCAAAAATATTAACATTACTTTTCATTATAACTTCAGTAGTTACATCACAAATAACCTATGCCGGCGGAATTATTGTCGGACGGACACGCGTTATTTATGATGCAGATAAAAGGGAAGCTACCCTTTCCGTTAAAAATAATGCCGATAACAATCCTTTCCTCATACAATCGTGGGTTGATGCGGGGGGAGAAAAAACACGCGGTCCTTTTATTATCACCCCGCCACTATTTCGACTGAATGCTCAACAGGAAAGTAACCTGCGCATTTCCTATAACGGCAGCGTCCTCCCGACAGACAGAGAGTCCGTTTTCTATATCAATGTTAAAGCGATACCTTCAACGCCAAAAAATACAAAAAACGAACTTAAACTGGTGGTCAATACGCGGATAAAGCTCTTTTACCGGCCAACAAAACTGCCCGGAAAATCGTTTGAAGCACCGAAGGCGCTCACTTTCTCCAGAAATAACGGTCATCTCGTTATCAAGAATCAGAGCCCTTATCACGTTGTTTTCAGTTCACTCAGCATTGGCTCAACTTTTTTAAAAGAGGTGGCCATGATTGCGCCATTGAGCGAGCTGGATGTCATTCTTCCCGCGAAAATCTCAGGCAACAGTGTGAAATGGGAAGCGATAAATGACTATGGCGGCACGACAGAACGATATGAGCAACCTCTGTAACCGGACCAATAAAGCCACGCCATAACTCACAGCAATCGCCTAATTACGGCAACTCAGAAGCACGAGAAAACTATGCTCACGGATGAAAAATTTTTACAGAAGAGCTTGTCTGGAGACATTAAAAAGACCTCCGCGCCGCTCGTGCTAAAACTGGGTGGCCTGCTGGCCAGTACGGCTTTGGGATTACTCGCCGCTCACCCGGCCCGTTCAGAAAATGTCTATTTCGATCCTCAGTTCATCGAGCGTCAAGCCGGTGATGTTGGGGATGTCGACCTCTCGTTGTTCCAGAGTAATGACCAGGCACAGTTACCAGGTAACTATGACACTGCATTGTATGTGAATAAAAAATTAAAAATACGTCATTCAATCAGCTACTTGTCCAAACCAGACGGCACGCTTGAGCCACAGATCACGCCTGATATATTGCGGTTACTGGGCGTCAATGTTGATGCGTTTCCGGCGTTAAAAAATCATCAGCCGGACGCACCTTTGGGTTCGCTTGCACAATATATCCCTGCTGCAGACGTCAAATTTGATTTCTACCTCATGCAGCTTAATTTCAGCATTCCGCAGGCAGCGATCCTTCAAAAAGCTGAAGACTATATTGATCCGGAAAAATGGGATGACGGCGCACCTGTACTTTTCTCAAATTATTCCTATTCAGGCGGCCAGAGGAGTTACCGAAATGGCAGTGATGATTCCAGCCAATACCTGAATCTGCAAAATGGCTTCAACGTAGGCCCGTGGCGCTTACGTAATTATACGACTTACAGCAACAGCGGAGGTGAGAAGCGTTGGGATACGATCTCAACCTACGCCGAACGGGATATCAAAACCTTAAAATCAAAATTCCAAATCGGTGAAAACTCGACCTCCGGAGAAATCCTCAGCAGTGTCCCGTTCTCCGGGGTTCAGCTTTTTTCTGACGATAATATGCTGCCAAACAGCCAGCGCGGTTTCGCACCCACCATCCGGGGTATTGCAAACTCAAATGCAGAAGTCACTATCCGGCAAAATGATCACATTATTTATCAGTCTTTTGTCCCTCCGGGTGCCTTTGAGATTAACGATCTTTATCCCTCATCCTACAGCGGAAATCTTGAGATAACGGTGAAAGAAGCTGACGGGACTGAACGCCGGTTTAATCAGCCTTTTTCAGCGATTCCCATCATGCAACGCCCTGGTCGTTTGAAATACAGCGCAACTGCGGGGACTTATCGCGCGACAGATAACAATGAGAAAGAGCCAACCTTTGCTCAAGGTACGGCTATCTATGGTCTTTCAAACACCATTACGTCCTACGGTGGCTCTGTGGTATCTGAAGATTACCTCTCAGGACTCATCGGTATTGGTTATAACCTCCGGTGGCTGGGCGGCATTTCGGCTGATGTTACCCATGCCCGTTCCACACTGGACAATAATCAAACCACCTCAGGTCAGTCATATCGCGTCCAGTATTCGAAAAATATTGAAATGACCGACACAGATTTCAGTCTGGCAAGCTATCGGTACTCAAGTGCGGGATATTACGACTTCGATGAGTCCACACAATATCTTGATGGCGACAATGCTCCGGAACTTGATTATCACAAACGCAGTAAAATCCAGTTCAATATCAATCAGACATTGTGGCAAGGCGCGAGCCTGTATCTGTCAGGATACAAACAGGACTACTGGAATAACAGCGGCAAGGAGAAGAATCTCTCACTGGGCTTAAACAACAGTCTGTTTGGTATCAGCTATAACCTGAGCTATTCCTACAGCCAGTTACAGGATCAGGATAACGATCAACAGATATCCCTGAACGTCCGTATTCCGCTCAGCCGTTGGTTGCCACAAAGCTGGGGGACATACAATGTCTCTCACCAGAAAGGCGAAGGGACACGGCATCAGGTTGGATTAAGCGGAACCGCGCTTGACGATCGTCGCCTGAGCTATTCAGTTCAGCAAAGTTATACCGATCATAACAGTGAAAGCGGCAGCAACCTTTACTCTTCTTACCGCTCCTCCTTTGGCAATCTCAATGCAGGTTACAATTACAGCAGGGATTCTCAGCAACTCAGCTACGGCATTGCCGGTGGGATCGTGGCGCATTCCCGGGGTGCCACTTTGTCTCAACCCCTCGGTGATTCCTTTGCATTGATAGATACCAATGGGGCCAGTGGGGCACGTCTGCAAAATCTTCCTGGCGTCAGAACAGACTGGCGTGGTTTTGCTGTCGTCCCGTATCTGACTGCGTATAACGAAAACCGTATCGCCATGGACACCACCACCCTGCCTGACGACGTAGATATCGAAAATACCTCAGCCATTGTGATCCCGAATTCCGGCGCCATGGTGACGGCACATTTTGATGCCCGAGTGGGGGCCAGAGTTTTGGTGACACTTGTCAGACCAAACGGGGCCACAGTCCCGTTTGGTGCCGTGGCGGCCACTGATAAACAAAGCAATATCGTGGATGAKGGCGGCGTCGTTTATCTGTCAGGTATCCCGTTAGAAAAACCCGTTTTACTTCATGTCAAATGGGGGAATAACGCATCTCAGCAATGTCAGGCTCAACTCAACATTTCTGCCTCAACCTCTCAGGTGAATTCGCTGAAGGCTCAGTGTATTTAAGGATAATTCATGCACACTAAAAAACAGGTTTTGCACAACCTGACATCACTCATAAAGCTCGCACTGTTGGGGATCGCCATAAATAGTTTTTCATCCCTCGCACAAGCGGGATCGGCAATGTGCTCGCCAGAAAATGGTGCCGCCGTGAGTTATGAAAACTTTCTTCATGAAGACATCCCCGCGTCGGACAACGAGAGAGGGAAAAAGTATGAAAAAAGCATGAATGGTGGAATGCAAAATTACACCATTGCCTGCAATTGTACCGACAAAGATGCCAGCAGCCGCAGTGGAGTACTGCTGATGTACACCGTAAAAACCGCCTTACCTAAGGGAACTGAGCCGGGATATTACAAAATTAATGACCACATTGATGTCAAAGCAAGCCTTGATCTGCCTCCGGCAACTGATGTTCCGGTGCCGACGACCAAAACACTTGGCGATGCCACGCATCACACAGATGCAAATAATAACGGCGTTTGCGTGCAGCAAAATACCCGTGCCAGCCTCGACATTGGTTCTCAAGGTTCATTAACTTTTTATATCACCACCCCTTTTATCGGAGAACTGGATATACCAAGAACAGAGATCGCTGAGATTTATTTGTCATCAGGTACGGCCATAGTGACCGCCCCTCCGCTTGGCTCCCCTGTTGCCCGCGTCTACGTCAGCGGAAAACTGACCGTACCCCAAAGCTGCGAAATCAATAAAGGTGAAACGATCACGGTCAATTTCGGTGCCATCGCCACCAATAAATTCACCACGCTCAATCAGCCTCCCAGAGGGTTTATTCCTGTAACGTTCAACATTACGTATGACTGCACAGCCAATGGATTGCCGAAGATCCCGGCAGGTACACAGCTTGCCATGCTGTTGAAGGGGGACGACCTGACAGATCAGTACACGCTGGTCGCCAGACGCCGGCCTTCTGACAATAAAGCCGATATTGGCATTCGCGTTGAGAATGCCAGCGGTACAGCGATCCCTTTTGAATCTGGAAACTTACCCATGAATCAAAACGGTATGGGAAACATCTCTATGACGGCTTACCCAATTAACCTCATTGGTGGCGGGCTGGATACCGGCGAATTCAGTGGGATGGCGACCTTGAAAATAGATATCCGATAAGCCTGCCACGCTGTTCAGTTCACAATCTCAATACTCACCAACCGGCTGTCCGCGCGCCCGTGGTCGTCCACCGCGCGAATGCGATACTGGCCGTTATTGATAGGCCGCCAGTCGATAGCGGATTTGCTGGCGGAGCTGCCGAGGTAGATGTCATCGACAAACCAGTACACCGTTTTACTGTCCGCATCCGTGACCGCATTAAAGGAAATCCGGTCACGGCCTTGCTGTGACTGCCGCAGCGTGTAGGTGGTATTTTTCAGCGGTGACGTGATGCGTGGCGGATTGCCACTCACGTCAACGCCCTCATCCTTGCAGTGATTCGCCGGGGGCTTACGTTTTGGCAACCCTGCCTGTGCAAAAACATTCGCCAGATCCGATGGCCAGAACTCAAACACTTCCGTACGGGTTTCGTCCTCCTCATAAGGCGGGCATGCCACTTCACCGGTCAGTTTATCGAGGCGCACCGGGCGGTAAACCGTATCGACTTTGATCGGCGACTTGCCCGGAATAAACCAGGTTTTGCCTTTTTGCTGGCACCATGGCGTCGGCAAATCACCGCTGGCCAGGCAGATATCCACCCTTTTCAACCCTTTGGGAAACGGGCGTTTGGGTTCCTGCAAATCAGGATAACTGGCGGTAATGCTGTCGATAATATTGAAGAACAGCGGCGCGGCCGCATCGGCACCGACAAACACGTTGTTGCCTTTGCTGTCGAAATTCCCTTCCCACACCACCAGCACGTAAGGCCCGAAAACCCCCACGCTCCAGGCATCACGAAAGCCCCAGGACGTGCCGGTTTTCCAGTAAACTGGCAGTGAAGACGGTGCCTGTGCCAGCGTATCACCCGGACGGCGGTGCTGGCGCAGCATATCGAGGGTGATGAAACTGGCCTCTTCACTCAGTAACCTGACCGGCGCTGTCTGCCGCGGATCGGATTTCTGCATCCGTAACGGCTGTAAGACGCCACGGTTCGCCAGCAATGCGTACAGTTTTGCCAGTTCCTGCATCGTCACTTCGCCACCGCCCAGCACCAGCGATAAACCATAATGGTTCTCGCTGGACATATCCGCCACGCCGGAAAGACGCAGAAACTGATAGAACGTCGGCTGGCGAAGCTGTGAAGCCACATACACGGCCGGAATGTTGCGGCTGAAGTTCAGCGCATCGGTGGCAGTCACTGGTCCGAGAAATCGCCGGTCGAAATTCTCCGGCGCATATGCCCCAAATGCTGAAGGTACATCTTTGAGAATAGTCATCGGATGCAGCACGCMCTGCTCCATGCCCAGCGCGTAAATAAACGGTTTGAGCGCCGAACCGGGCGAGCGTTTCGCATTGGTGCCGTTCACCTGCCCCTGAATCGTACGGTTGTAGTAATCGGCGGAACCGACCAGCGCACGCACACCCATATCACGGGTATCGGCCAGCACAACAGCAGCATTGTGAATCCCACGGCTTTCGTTGCGGGTGATAAACGCATTCACCTGCCGCTCGATCAGCCGCTGCAAACCGGCATCCAGCGTGGTGTCGATACGGGTATCCGTGCGGATAATTTGCGGGTTCTGCTGGCGTAACTGCTCGATGAAATGCGGCGCAATATAAGGCATCTGTTCGGGCTGGCGCAGTGCCAGCGGCAATCTGAACAATGAAGTCTGGCTGCTGTCGGTTGCATAATGGGCCTGCCAGCGCTGGAAAAGCCGGTTACGAGCCTGCGTCAGCGCCGCACCGACAACACCCGTTTTAGAGTCGATACGGTAGCTCGGCGATTGTGGCAGAACCGCCAGCGTCAGTGTTTCCGGTAACGTCAGATCCTTCGGGGCTTTGTTGAAATAAATCAGGCTGGCCGCGCCAATGCTTTCAATATTTCGCCCGTACGGTGCGGTATTCAGATAGGCTTCGAGAATGTCATGTTTGGAATAACTCAGTTCCAGTTGCACCGCGCGCAGAACCTGCATGATTTTACCCGATGGCGTGCGGGTGTTCAGATGCCAGTGCATCCGCGCCAGTTGCATCGTGATAGTGGAGCCGCCCTGCATCTTTCCACCCGTCACATAGCTGCGCCAGAACCCCCGCATCAGGCTGAACGGGTTAAAACCGGGGTTGATATAAAACCAGCGATCTTCATGCAGCAACAAGCTTTTCACCGCCAGTGGAGAAACCTGTTCAAGCGGCGTCCAGAGGCGATAACGGTCGTCGTTCGCCAGCGTGATGCGCATCAGCGTACCCTGACGGTCATAATAGGCGGTGGAAAAAGGCTGGCCCTGAGAAAGGAGCGGATGTGGCCAGAGGCGGCATGCCACAATAATCATCGCCAGTAAAAAAACCGCCATCGCGATGTTTTGCAGCAGACGTTTGGCTGTTTTAGAAAATGCGCGAAAGGTGATCATCTTGCTACTCAGAACAGGTTAAGCCCCGCCATCAGCGGCGGGGCTTCTGCATTGTGTTATTTTTTAGCAACAGCCGCTTCATCAGCCGGCACGACCACCAGTTTTTTATCACTGACCGACAACGCCTGAACTTCACGGTTATACATCGCTTCCCCGTAAGCCGGAGGGATCACGAAACTRCCGGTGTTGGTGGCTTTAATCTGATACACAAACTCCTGCACATCGGTGCTGGCGCTGCCGTAAATCACCACGCGATCTTCACGAATATCGCTGTAATCCGGTGCCCACGTAGAACCCGATGCCGCCAGCGGTGACTGCCAGGACGCTGAAGCTTCTGCTTCACTGTTTTCATCACTGCTGTCAGATTCCGGTTCCAGTGGCGTTTGCTGGACCACTTCGAATCCGCCCGGCAACAAATCCACAATCGCCAGATTGTCCTGCCCTTCCTGCGAGTTGGCGCGGACTTTCAGATGCACATTGATCTTCTGCCCCAGCGTCACCTGCGTGACTGCATTGCCTTTTTCATCGGTGTAATCGCGGGTGATTTCCAGACCACGGGAAATGGCTTTCTTCGGCGCTGCCAGATCGTAACCCGCCTGCGTCACCACGTACCAGGCGGGCGCGTTATTGCCGTTTTCAATGCGAAGTGCCTGTGCGTCAGCGGTGAAATTCGCTTTAGCAAACAGCCCCTGAACCTGTGAAATCAGCTGCGGTTCCACATTTTTGGTTTTGCTTAGTTGCGTAATTTTCAGCGCATCCGGTGCCGTGGCCTGCGCCGCCACCTGTGCGGAATAACTCTCCAGCGCCAGAATGCTCATTGCCGAGGAATACGTGGTGTAGCGTTCCTCTTTCAGTGCCTTGACCATATTTTCCAGCACCTGTGGCGGAATCGCGGAGACTTTTTCCGGGAAGTGACGGGTGATCAGATACAGCCGCGTCGCGTCCTGCACCAGTGGATCAAAGTAACTTTGCGTCCACCAGGCTTTGTCATACGCCCTGCTCAGTTGCGCCCACGTTGGTTGCAACAGCGTATTCGCCTCATCATCCATTTTCAGCAGACGGTAAGAAGACGCCAGATACATCGCGCTGAGATCGGTTTTCCAGGTGTCCGGATAACGCTGCTGCAAGGTATCCTGCACCGAGGCCAGCGAACTGGTGGTGATTTCACCCTGACGCGTCAGCAAATAAACCGCCCATGCGCGCAGACGCAGGGTATACAAATCATCATTCTGATTTGCCGCCAGTTCGCGCAGTGCCGAATTGGCTTCTTCCAGCATACCGGCTGGCAACGCAACGCCCGCCGCTTTGGCTTCCAGCAGATATTGCACTACATACGGCGTGACGAACGGATCGGTTTGCGGCGATGAACGCCACAGGCCAATCGCGCCGCTGTCGTTCTGTCGTGAACGCAGCACCCCCAGCATATCTTTCAGTTGCTTGCTGCTGTCCGCCGGGCTGAGATTGCCACGCATTTCCGGATGCACGGTTTCGAGGATCAGCGGCACCGAGCGGCTGACAATCTGCTCAGAACAGTAATACGGATAATCCGCCAGATACTGGGATAACCCGCTGGTCAGTACCAGCGGCGAGTTGGACACCGCCGCGTTACGCACCGCGTAAGCATCAAACATCTGACGCAGATTATCGACGTTCTGGCTGCTGCCGTTCATGCGTCCCATCACCGACTGCGTGCGGAACGGCATTGCCGGGCGCACCGACGTACTGATCGTGCGGCGGCTGGTTTTATCGCCATACGTCGCCTCAAACACCAGCGGCGCATCACCCGGCAAGGCTTTGGCGCGTAAGCGGAAATTAATCACGCCCTCGCGTTTTTCAGCCAGCGACAGGTTCTGATCGGCCTGGCCCACCACTTCAAGCTGCGGCGGTACAGTCAGGTGGATAGCAACAGGAATGCTTTTGCCGTTCAGCCCTTCGAGGTTGTTACTGACACCTACGCTGACATCAAACTCATCACCCGGTGCCACCATCGACGGCACGTTTGGCGTCATGATGAAGTTGTCGCGCACGGTTGCCGAGGTCTGCGCTTTACCGATTTTGTCCGGCGTCACGGAAATCGCCATCACGCGGATTTTACCGTTGAAATAATCCGGCACCGGATAATCAAACTGCTTCTCGCCGTTCACTTCGGTAATGCCCGACCAGTACGCCACCGGCTTGTCGCGCTTACGTTTAAACGGATTGACGTTCAGATCCAGACCTTCACCGGCGTCACCGCCCGGCGCGGCGGCGAGCTGCATCAGCTTGCTGAATTCCGGCAGGATAAGATCCAGAATCTGCGAGCTTTCCACGCCCAGTTCACGTTTACGGAAGAAGTACTCCAGCGGATCTTTCAGGCGATAACGCGCCACCTGCAAAATTCCCTCATCGACGGCAAACAGCGCCACCTGTTGCGGGCCGTCGGTCTTCACCGTCATGACCAGGTTTTCCCCCGGTTTAATCACCTCAGGCGCGTTGACGTCGAGAGTGTTCTGGCGGGCTTTAGTGCTGATTTTGAACGGCATCACGCCGTAGCTCAGCGGGCTCATAAAGATTTCATTGGAATTCACATCACGCACGAACTGCACGTTGATGTAGCCGTTGCCTTCCATGCCTGCAGGAACACGGATTTTCTGCACCGAACTGGTGGTGTCGGTATGGAACCACTGCCAGCTGTAGACTTTATCTTTCTCGATGGTAATCAGCCCGCTGCCGGTGTACGGCGCGTTAACGGATACCTCGATTTCCTCACCCGGCTGGTACTCCGCCTGATTGAGTTTCAGCTTCAGTTCGGCATTCCTGTCCAGCGAACGGCTGAGGTTGGCGTTACCGGCCACGGTATAGCCAATGCGGTTCAGCACATTGCCTTTCGCATCTTCAATAACCAGCACGAAATCACCCGGTTTATCCGTCGCCAGCGTCAGGTCGTTGCCCTGCGCCGTCAGCGACAGCGGCTGTTCCGACAACTGCACTTCCTTCATTTTCGACTGATATTTGTAAACGCCGGAATCCTGTTTGGTGAGCACTGAAATGTATTTCTGTTCAATCAGCGCGACTTTCAGATCCGGCAACGCAATCTGCTTCAGCGACGGGTCGACCGCAATAATGTTCAGATGGCGCGCTGCATCGCGGTTGATATAGCCTAAATCGCCGTCGGCTTTTACGCCGACCAGAGAGTCATACGGCGATACCAGCACCCGAGCCGTTGCGGCCACGGAACGTCCGCCACCGGCCACGAACGCCTCGGACAGCAGTTGCAACTGATAGGTCGCGTCAGCGTAAGATTTCAGATCCAGCGGGATATTCGCCGCGCCTTTTTCATCCGTCGTGCGCTCTTCCAGTTCCGTTTCGAAACCGTCGCTGTTCTGGCGGTTCTCATAGAAAGCGTAATCCGGGAACTGATCGAAGCTCGGATACATCGGGCGCAGCGTCAGTTTCGAGGTCACGCGCCGGTCCTGCGCAGGCGTACCGAACAGGTTCTGTACGTCAATATTGGCCTGCAATTCTGAGGGTTTCACCCAGCCTTGTTTACGCTCCGGCGTCAGTTGTAATTTCACCTTCAGCTGATCCGGCTCGAACTCTTTGACGTTAACCGAGGTATGTCCCAGCAAAGTGGAAGACTCATTGTCTTTGCCGATCAGATACAGATAGACATTCCATTCACCGGTAGGTGAATTATCGTCAGTGGTATAACTCAGCTCATTGAAACCGCTGGCACCGAGCGTCAGCGGGATAGTGCTCATCAGCTTGTCGCGCGGGTCGTGAATTTCCGCACGCACCGGCACACCCGCCAGCCCGTTGCTCCAGTCGGCAGCGCGGGTGATCAACCCGATATTGAAGGTATCCCCCGGACGATAAACGCCGCGATCGGAGAACAGATAACTGCTCAGCGTACGCGGGTCATTGGGGGTGATTTCGCCATCGACATCAAAACGGGAGAAGTCGAGGCCGCGATCGTTATTCCGGTCCGCTGGCAGGAAGGAGACATCGCCCTCTTTTTCCACCAGGAACATCACCGGCTGACGCTCGCTGGTATAAACGTCCAGCGCCGGGAAACGTACATGCCCGTCAGCACCGGTGGTTTGAGTCAGCAGCGTGACGCCGTTTTTAGCAATAACCGAGACTTTCGCATTTGCCACCGGTGTGCCGCTGTGAATTGACTGCACAAATACGTCGCGTGTTTTATCCTGCGAACGCTTGGCAATAATCCCCAAATCGGTGACAACAACGAATCGCGAATCGCCAACCGGCGCTTCATCTCCGCTCTGGTCTTCATCCTGATACACATTGCCGTCGTCATCCGCTTCCGGTTTCACTTCTTTCTTTTTCGGATCCCATTCCGACAGCGTCAGCAGGAATACGCCGCGATGCGAGGTCGGATCGGTGGAGAGATAACGCGAAAGATCGACGCCCTGATAATTCACTTCACCCGGCTTGTCGTTATTCACCGCCGTCTGATATTTGAAGTGCTCGGTGAAATACTCGTCATTCAGGCGGTTAAATTCCGCCGATGAATATTCACGACTTTTGAACGACACGATGTGTTGCAGCTGGCTCGGGATCACCCGTTTGATGTCCAGGCGCATCCCCGGTACGTTACGCGCCGCGACGCTGATTTGCTTGTCACCGTTGACCGACAGCAACGAGCCTTGCGACATAAATTGCAGGGATTTCGGATAATCCGGAACCTGAACGATGCGGTAGACTTTTTCCGGCATTTTATAGCCGCCGGAAGATGTCAGAATATTGTCAATCTCCACCAGCATGGCACGGTGGGCTGGCGCATCGAAACGGAAGCTGAACTGCGGCTGATAATCACTTTCCGCGTCATTAAGCTGGATATTCAGCGGGGTGGCCTGCGCGAGCACATTATTCTCGACGCTGTCGACTGCCCAGCTTGCGTAATCATCCGGGCCTTTGGCTTCGTCCTGATCGTTTGGATTATGCTGTGGCAGTAACCACACTTTGACTGCCTGGCGGATATCTTTGTCTTTGACCGCGTCGCTGAACCCGACGATCAGCGCACGCTGGCCTTTCGCGCCATCGGCATCCACCACCTGCGCGCTGGCTTCGTTCACCGTCAGGCTATAGAGCGTCGGCACGGACACCACGCCATTCTTCGCCTGCGCGGTGGCATTTGAGGGTACAGAGGCCTTCACGCCTTCGCCAATGATGACACGCACGGAACCACCGTGATCCAGCGATTTCAGCGGTTCGGAATGTACCCAGGCATTGAGTTTCTTCTGGTCATAGACCACAGAATAATTGAGTTTCGTCCCGGTTTTGGCTTTCCCTTCGGTCAGGCCAAGCGAAATCTGTTTTTCGAAACTGGCGACATCCACCGGTGCGTTGAATTTAACGTTAAAAATCGCGCTGCGTTTTTGGGGATCCTGCGGGTCCTGATAATACTCGGCCTGACCCAACTGATAACCGAAAGCTGGGGCAGAAAATTCATAGCGAGTTTTCGCCAGTTTAATTTGTGGCGCAAGCAGCACATCAGGGGTGAAGTTCACATCATATTTGTTGCCCATCGGCAGCGGATTTTTAGGCGTGAACACTAAGGTGTAACCACTTACCCATTTCCATTCACCTTCCGTGGCAGGTTTCAGGGAAATCCCTTTTTCGACCACTTTGCCCACTTCCGTCACGGGCGCGGCAGAATGACGGAAACTAAAAATGACTTGCTGCGGTGCAGGCTTTTGCGCGGCGTAATTGACGGACTCGGGGCCGCTGACGCTGACGCTGGTGTTCTGATAAACCATTGGTGCAGGTTCTATCGGCTGCGGGCGATTGAGCCACCAGTGCCAGCCGTAAACGCCAGCACCTGCGGCGCACAGCAAAACCAGAATCGCCAGACTGATGGCTTTCGGGTATTTATCTACGCCATTTTCCATCCGCGTAAAGCTGCGCTTCAGCCAGCCGGAAGTGGCCGTCCACCAGGCAGGTGCCCGCCAGTCAATATTCCCGACCAGCGGTTTGAAGACACGACCCAGCAGGCCCAGAATAAAAGCCAGCACGCGGAAAACACCTTTTATCAATGTAAAAGGCAGACGAAGTAAGAATTTTAATAAATCCATTTGTTGCTGTACCCCTAATCCCTGTGAACCATCGCCAGAAGTGATATTTTTATGCGAATCAGGACTTTTATTAAATTCAACGCATTGCGCCGCAGGATAATGATTATTCGCCTAAAAAGCCATCAGATAAAGCGTAGCAGCAACCGGGAGTTTCCGGCTGATTTCTGCGCTGCCAGCGACACGATTGTGTGAAACAATAGCGCGAGGATTTTGCGCAAAGCGACAGGTGACATGAAGACGAAACTGATTACCCGTGAAGGCTACGACAAGCTCAAAACTGAACTGGATTTCCTGTGGCGCGATGAACGCCCCGAAGTGACCAAAAAGGTCACCTGGGCTGCAAGCCTGGGCGACCGCAGTGAAAATGCCGATTACCAGTACAATAAGAAACGGCTGCGTGAAATCGACCGCCGCATCCGCTATCTGACCAAATGCATGGAACAGCTGCGCATCGTCGATTATTCACCGCAACAGGACGGCAAAGTGTTCTTTGGTGCCTGGGTGGAAGTCGAAAATGACGACGGCGACATCAAGCGTTTCCGCATTGTCGGATATGACGAAATTTTTGGCCGCAAAGACTACATTTCTATCGACTCGCCGATGGCGCGCGCGCTGTTGAAAAAAGAAGTCGGCGACAGTCTGGTGGTCACCACGCCGGTTGGCGACGCGACCTGGTACGTCAATGAGATTGACTACGGGAAATGATCAGCTAACTCTCAAAACACGCAGGCGGACAGCCTGATGACTGGCATTTTATGTCTTCAAACCGTATAACTGTGCCCTGCTTTTTAAACGAAAAAAACTGATATCAGACCTATGAATGATCAACTGAGCCGCATTATCGCAAGTGAATTGCAGGTTCGCCCGGAGCAGGTTGCTTCCGTGGTGCGTCTGCTGGATGAAGGTAATACCGTGCCGTTTATTGCGCGGTATCGTAAGGAAGTCACCGGTGGGTTGGACGATACCCAACTGCGTCAGTTGGACACCCGTCTGGGTTATCTGCGGGAGCTGGAAGATCGTCGCCAGACCATCCTCAAATCTATCGAAGAACAGGGCAAACTCAGCGACGACCTGGCAAAAGCCATTAATACCACGCTGAGCAAAACCGAGCTGGAAGACCTTTACCTGCCGTTCAAACCCAAGCGCCGCACGCGCGGACAAATCGCTATCGAAGCCGGTCTGGAGCCGCTGGCCGAATTGCTGTGGAACGAGCCACAAAACGAGCCGGACGCTGCTGCCGCAAAATTCATTGATGCCGATAAAGGCGTGGCCGACACCAAAGCTGCCCTTGATGGCGCACGTTACATTCTGATGGAACGCTTTGCAGAAGATGCCGCGCTGCTGGCGAAAGTCCGCGATTACCTGTGGAAAAACGCCCATCTGACGTCCCGGATGGTGGAAGGTAAAGAGCAGGAAGGCGCGAAATTCCGCGACTATTTCGACCATCACGAACCGATTTCTCAGGTGCCTTCGCACCGCGCGCTGGCGATGTTCCGCGGCCGCAACGAAGGTATCTTACAACTGGCGCTGAATGCCGATCCGCAGCATGACGAGCCGCCAAAAGAAAGCTATGCCGAACAACTGATCGTCGACCATCTGGGCCTGCGCCTGAACAACGCGCCTGCTGACGTCTGGCGTCGTGCCGTGGTCAACTGGACATGGCGTATCAAAGTGCTGCTGCACCTCGAAACCGAGCTGATGGGCACCGTGCGCGAACGCGCCGAAGATGAAGCGATCAACGTTTTTGCCCGCAACATGCACGATTTGCTGATGGCCGCCCCCGCCGGTATGCGCGCCACTATGGGTCTCGATCCGGGTTTACGTACCGGTGTAAAAGTCGCCGTTGTGGATAACACCGGCAAACTGGTGGATATCGATACGGTTTATCCCCATACCGGTCAGGCAGCAAAAGCCGCACAACAGGTTGCCGCGCTGTGCATCAAACATAATGTCGAACTGGTGGCGATCGGTAATGGCACCGCGTCCCGCGAGACCGAGCGCTTCTTCCTTGAGCTGCAAAAACAGTTCCCGGCGGTAAAAGCGCAGAAAGTGATTGTCAGTGAAGCCGGTGCATCGGTGTATTCCGCCTCCGAACTGGCGGCGCTGGAATTCCCGGATCTGGATGTTTCTATTCGCGGCGCAGTCTCTATCGCCCGTCGATTACAGGATCCGCTGGCGGAGCTGGTGAAAATCGACCCGAAATCCATCGGTGTTGGTCAGTATCAGCACGACGTCAGCCAGTCTCAGCTGGCGAAAAAACTCGATACCGTGGTCGAAGACTGCGTGAACGCCGTGGGTGTTGATCTCAATACCGCATCCGTTCCCCTGCTGACCCGCGTGGCCGGTCTGACACGCATGATGGCGCAGAATATCGTTAACTGGCGCGACGAAAACGGTCAGTTCCGTAACCGCGAACAGTTGCTGAAAGTCAGCCGTCTGGGGCCAAAAGCCTTTGAGCAATGCGCGGGCTTCCTGCGTATCAACCACGGCGACAACCCGCTTGATGCCTCGACAGTTCACCCGGAAACCTATCCGGTAGTGGAACGCATTCTGGCGGCGACACAGCTGGCGCTGAAAGAACTGATGGGCGATTCCAATGTGCTGCGTGGCCTGAAAGCCAGCGAATTCACCGATGAGCAGTTCGGTGTGCCGACGGTCACCGACATTATCAAAGAGCTGGAAAAACCGGGGCACGATCCGCGTCCAGAGTTTAAAACCGCGACCTTTGCCGAGGGCGTTGAAACCATGAACGACCTGATGCCGGGCATGATCCTCGAAGGCTCTGTCACTAACGTCACCAACTTTGGTGCGTTCGTCGATATTGGTGTCCATCAGGACGGCCTGGTTCACATCTCGTCACTGGCGAACAAATTCGTCGAAGATCCCCACACAGTGGTGAAAGCCGGCGACATCGTCAAAGTCAAAGTGATGGAAGTCGATCTGCAACGCAAACGTATCGCGCTGACCATGCGACTGGACGAGCAACCGGGCGAAGCACCCGCGCGCCGTTCTTCCGCGCCAGCGTCAGATTCACGAGACAATCAGAAACGCCACGCGCCAAACAAACCGTCGGGCCGCAATGCCGCGCCAGCAGGCAATAACGCGATGGCCGATGCTCTGGCCGCCGCGCTCGGCAAAAAACGTTAATTCTTCGTTTTTCCCCGCCACACCAAAGCCGCTGATATCCAGCGGCTTTTTTTATGTATCTTTTTTCGACACTTTTTAAACTCTGTCTTAATGAATCAATCACTGAGGTAAATCAATAAATCGGCCATCCGGCAGGCATACGATAGCGACGCGGTGGAGATTCCCGTGAAGAGGCACCCCCTCTTTTCTTTTGTCTCTATACGCGTACTAATTATGATAACTATTCTCGTTTGTACTTCTTTGCGTATTCAATACGCCGTCAGCCACAGGCTGACAATTTCGCACCATGGACAATTTCTGAGCAATATTTCGCAGTTAAGTGAGATCACCGGGCACGGAAGCGCGGCGTAACCTTTGTCACGCTGCCCCCAAAATGCCTGAATGCTTCGCGAGGAACTATGCAACTTCAATCAAAACGTGCTTATAAAATTACCGGCTTTTCACACGAAATCAGCCCGGCTTACCGGCAGAAACTGTTGTCACTCGGGATGTTACCGGGGTCATTTTTCAACATTATCCGCGTTGCGCCGATGGGTGATCCGGTACAAATCGAAACCCGCCGTACCAGCCTCGTCGTCCGCAGAAAAGACCTCGATCTCCTCCAGCTCGAGATGATGGCCTGATCCCAACATCAGGCCTTTGACAGTTCATTTTTCGCTGCGGCCCCGGGCTTGCATGTTTACCTTTTCTGACACGTAGATTTTATCGAATGAAACCATTAACGATCGGCCTGATTGGTAACCCAAACTCAGGTAAGACCACGCTTTTCAATCAGTTAACCGGTTCACGCCAGCGTGTCGGTAACTGGGCAGGCGTGACCGTCGAGCGCAAAGAAGGTCAGTTTGCCACCGCAGCGCACCAGATTACGCTGGTGGATTTACCGGGTACCTATTCCCTGACCACCATTTCCGAGCAAACTTCGCTCGATGAACAAATTGCCTGCCATTACATTCTGAGCGGCGACGCGGATCTGATGATCAACGTCGTCGATGCCTCAAACCTCGAGCGCAATTTATACCTGACACTGCAACTGCTGGAACTGGGCGTGCCATGCATCGTGGCGCTGAACATGCTGGATATCGCCAAAATCCAGAACATCAATATTGATATCCCTGCGCTGTCTGCTCGTCTGGGTTGCCCTGTGGTGGCGCTGGTTTCTACCCGTGCCAGCGGCATCAAAGAACTGAAAGCCGCCATCGACGAATTGCCACAAGTGGCTGTGCTGGAACGTGTGCAATATCATCCGGTTTTACAACAGGAAGTCGATGTCTTGGCCGCCGAAATGCCGCCAGCCATGGCGCTGCAACAACGCCGCTGGCTGGCACTGCAAATTCTTGAAGGGGATATTTATAGCCAGACGCACGCAGGCAACGCACAGGCATTATTGCCGCAGGTGAGAGCCCGGCTGGCTGAGCAGAAACTGGACGATCCGGCACTGCTGATCGCCGATGCGCGTTATCAGAGCATCGCGGCGCTTTGCGCAGAGATCAGCAACTCCCACCTTACGGCGCCGAATAAACTGACGCAGGTGCTCGATCGCGTGATCCTCAACCGCTTTCTGGGCGTACCGATTTTCCTGCTGGTGATGTATCTGATGTTCGTGCTGGCCATCAACATCGGTGGTGCGCTGCAGCCGATTTTCGATATCGGCTCCGCCGCGATTTTCATTCAGGGCATGCAGTGGATTGGCTTTACCCTGCATTTCCCGCAATGGCTGACCATTTTTCTGGCACAGGGGCTGGGTGGCGGTATCAATACCGTGCTGCCGCTGGTGCCACAAATCGGCATGATGTATCTGTTTCTGTCGTTCCTTGAAGACTCCGGTTATATGGCACGTGCCGCGTTCGTCATGGACAGGCTGATGCAGTCGCTCGGCCTGCCGGGTAAATCCTTCGTGCCACTGATTGTCGGTTTCGGCTGTAACGTGCCGTCTATTATGGGTGCCCGCACGCTGGATGCGCCGCGTGAAAGGCTGATCACCGTGATGATGGCGCCGTTCATGTCATGCGGCGCACGTCTGGCGATTTTTGCGGTGTTCTCTGCGGCCTTTTTCGGGCAGGACGGCGCATCCGTGGTGTTCTCGCTGTATCTGTTGGGCATCGTGGTCGCTATCCTGACCGGACTGCTGCTGAAATACACCATCATGCGCGGCGAAGCCTCGCCGTTTGTGATGGAACTGCCGGTGTATCACGTTCCGCACCTGAAAAGCCTGCTGCTGCAAACGTGGCAACGTCTGAAAGGTTTCGTACTGCGCGCCGGTAAGGTGATCGTGATTGCCAGTATTTTCATCGGCGCACTGAACAGTTTCTCGTTCAGCGGCAAGGCGGTGGATAACATCAATGACTCGGCGCTGGCGTCAGTCAGTAAAGTGCTGACACCGGTGCTCTCGCCGATGGGCGTACATCCTGACAACTGGCAGGCGACCGTGGGTCTGGTCACCGGTGCGATGGCAAAAGAGGTGGTGGTCGGTACGCTGAACACGCTATATACCGCCGAACACATCACCAATGAAGCCTTCGATGCGGCCAGTTTTAACCTGTTCGATGAACTGGGCGGCGCGGTAAAAGAAACCTGGCAGGGTCTGAAAGATACCTTCAGCATCAGCGTGCTGTCGAACCCGATCGAAGCCAGCAAAGGCGACGGTGAAATGGGCGTCAGCTCAATGGGCGTCATGAGCACCAAATTTGGTTCGGCGATTTCGGCTTACAGCTACCTGATCTTTGTATTGCTTTACGTGCCTTGCGTCTCGGTGATGGGGGCGATTGCCCGTGAAACCAGCCGTAGCTGGATGACGTTCTCGATCTTCTGGGGGCTGAACGTGGCGTACTCACTGGCAACCCTGTTCTATCAGGCGGCAACGTTCAGCACGCATCCGGCACACAGCGCGGGCATTATCCTGATCGTACTGATCTTCAATGCCCTCGTCTTAACCGCCCTGCGCAAAGCCCGCAGCCGGGTCAGCGTTCATCTGCAACCGCGCAATGTGGCGGCCTGTTGTAAACCCGCTACCGGCAGCGATTGCCATTAGGAGATGAGATGACCAGTCTGATTCAGGTTCGCGACAGTCTCGCACTGGCCGGGCGGGCAGATGCCCGCCAGCTCAGCCATCAGCTTAATGCACCACAACCGCTGGTGCAGGCGATGCTTGAACGGCTGGTCGCCATGCGCAAAGCAGAAGTGGTCGAAGCTGATGACAGTTGTCTGAGCGGCAGTTGTAAAAGCTGCGCCGACGGCAAGAAATGCCTCACGGTGAGCTATCAGCTCACCCGACACTGATTCAAAGCCTTTCCTGATAGCCGCGTCGCGGCTATCATCACTCCTCGTTTACGCCCGCAGGAGCCTGCATGATCGACAGTGAAATCACCTTCCGTAAACTCGAAATCTTCCTCGCTTATATGGAAAAGCAAAACATCACGCGTACTGCTGAACAACTCGGTCTGAGCAGCGTCAGCGTGCATCGCGCCCTGCATTCACTGGAAGAAGGTTTACGTTGCCCGCTGTTTATCCATCGTGGCCGCAATCTGCTGCCGCTGCCTGCGGCTGAAGCGCTGCTGGAGCACGCGACGCAGGTCATCGAGCAAATGGAACACGGTATCCTGGCGACCCGGCGCGCCGCCGGTTTTGGCGATAAGCGGCTGAAAGTCGGCACGTTATATTCGCTGACGCTGGAAACCATTCCGCGCCTGATCATGGGGCTGAAACTGCGCCGTCCGGAGCTTGAACTGGAACTGGTGATGGGGTCCAACAATGATTTACTGCACAAGCTGGAAGACGGTCAGCTGGATGCCATCCTGATTTCGACCAGTGATTCCAATGTCGATGCCCAGCGTTACGATCAGTTGCCGCTGTTTCAGGACGATATCTTCCTCGCCGCACCGGCCAGCGCAGAACTGATTTCAGAAGGCACAGCGGATTTACGCGATTACAAACAGAAGAAATTCGTGTCGCTGGCTGAAGGGTTCGCCACCTATCACGGCTTTCAGGAAGCCTTCCAGGTCGCCGGTTTCGAACCGGATATCGTGACGCGGGTGAATGATATTTTCTCGATGCTGAGTCTGGTGCAGGCGGGTGTCGGTTACACACTGATTCCCGGCAGGATGAAAGGCGTGTATGAGAATACGGTAAAATTACTGCCACTGGCTGAAGCCTACCAGATGCGCCAGACCATTTCGCTGGTCTTTCCGCACAGCCGCGAGCACGACCCGAATCTGCTCGCCCTCGCCGCTGAAAGCCGGATGTATGCGCTAGCGAGCAGAAAGCGCTGACGCATTCGTATGGGTCGCCGGTTTAGCGATCGGCTTTCCCACGATTAAGCCCTCAATGGAAATATCTTCATCCAGAGCATCCCAATGCAAACCATAAGCACTGGTTTCGCAATCCTGACGCTGTGCGGGTGTTGCGTTCAGCAGAACAGGAAATTGCGCCAGCGGCACTGTCAGGATCTGGCCATCTTCAAGAGTCACCCACATTGTACTTTCATCAAAACGAACACTTTTAGGCGAAATACTCATTCCATGCTCCTTGAAATAGTGTCTGATAAACGTTAGTTAACGTTATAATTTCCCTGATCTCTTTGGCAGAAAAACCTGTCTGGCGACATAGGGCAACAGGTGAAAGCCATAGTTTGGCTTCTTTCTGACCAGATCTTACATGAATATGATGCGGTTCAAGAGGATTTCCTTCATTGGAATAGAAGAAAAAACGGTAATTTTTAAAGCGTAGTATCACTGGCATGGCGGTGACTTCCCTGTATAAACAGTCCGATAAAAACAAAAAACCTTTCACTCAGGAAAGGCTTTTATTCCGTAGTATCACCAACCTATCACGCCTTTAATCAGCGTTCGTTTTGCCGTAACCGTGTTGCGAGACGTCGCGCAACCTGCATACCCGACTGGCATAACGACAGCGCTTCGCCCTGCTCCATCGCGCGGCGTGTCAGGCCGCTCAGCACCGCGCCCGGCGGCATTTCAATCGCCAGCCGTACATCGCGCTGATACGCGGCAACCATGGCGTCACGCCAGTTGACAGTACGGGCCATGTTCATCGCCAGGTCGTCAGCGATTTTTTCCGGTTGCCAGTACACACGCCCGGTTGTTCCGCTGAGATAACCACTGATCGGGCGGGAAATATGAATCTGTTTAAACGCCTCCACCAGTTTCGCCGCAGGCTGATCAAGCAGCGCACAGTGTGACGGCACACTGACCGCCAGCTGATGGGTTTTCTGTGCGCCCTGCGCTTTAGCGAGTTGCATCACCTGCGCCATCGCGGCATCGCTGCCGGCAATCACCAGTTGATCTTCCGCGTTAATATTCGCCAGATATACCGGCGATTCTGCACTGTTGACCTGCGCCACCAGATCTTCAACCTGCATCTGACGCAGACCGGTGATCGCCGAGAGGCCAAAGCCCTGCGGATAAGCCTGTTGCATCAGCTCACCGCGCAGTGCGACCAGACGTACAGCATCGCAATAGTCGAGCGCACCGGCAATCACCGCCGCCGGAAACGCGCCAATCGACAGCCCGCTGCAAAAATCAGCTTCGATTCCTTCGGCCTGACATTGTTTCGCCCAGACCACACCGGCAATCAGTAAACACAGTTGTACCGCGCGGGTGGAACGCAGAGCATCGGCGCTGTCGAGCAGCAGAACGTCTTCATCCAGCGCGAGGCTGGCCTGTTCGATGAGGGAATGCGTGAGCGGGTTATCCGGCAGGCGATGCAGCATTTGCGGCACCTGCGGCCCTTGCCCGGGGAAGGTAAATAAGATTTTCATCGTGCTCCTTGCTTCTTTTTGCGGGCCTTAGCCTGCCGGCGATTGCCACGGGTCGCGCACCAGCAACGGGCCGGACGCCGTTTTCAGCATGATGTCACCGCCACGCAACCATTCGCTGAGGGCAAATCCCCCCTGCGGCGTATTGATCTGAACATCGGCGCGGCAGGGAAGCCGCTGAAGCTGGTCGTAAAAATCGGAAAACTGAGAAGGTTCTGCCGGTGTGTCGCAACGCACCAGTAAATCGAGATCGCTGTCGGCATGCATCACCGGGAGGTCACTGACCAGCGCGTAGGCGCAACTGCCCGTCACGCCCCACGCGAAAGGCAGTTGCAGACTGCATAACGTGATCAGCGCCTGCACCGGTTGCTGAGACACAAACGGCGAGTGCAAAAGTGCGTTGACGTCGCTGACCAGTGATTCGGGCGTGACGACCCGCACCACCGCCGCCGGGTCAATCCAGGCGGCGGCTCGCTGAATACGGGTCAGCCCGCGAATACCCACCGGAACCGCACCGTCAGCACGCTTATCGCGACGCACTACCAGCGGCAGCGCAGTGCGCCAGCCGGTGTTTACCCATTCGGGTAAGGTTGTGTCGCTTTGCAGCGCTGAACGGTCGCTTATCCAGACAAAATCATGGGCACGCGGGTCACACATATTCAATCCTTCTTAAATCAATGCAATGCAGCGGTCAGTGAGATAAACAGCGGCAAAGTCACGATACACAATACGGAACTGATCAGCAGTGATGCTTCTGCATCCGGGGACTGCACACCGAAACGGTTACCGAACACGATACCGAAGAAACCGGCAGACAGCGCAATCATCAGTATTGCGGTCACAGCAACCTGACCGCTCAGGCCAAATGCCAGAACCAGACCCCAGGCGATGAACGGCTGGATCAGGTTTTTCGCCACACAAGACAACAACACCGGACCGTTAATTTTCAGTTTACGGGCTGACAGGATCACACCGGTCAGGAACAGCGCAGATGCGGTCGCTGACAACCCCAGCGGCTTGATCGAAGCCAGGAAAATTTCCGGCATTTTAATGCCAATCGCTGACAGGATCACGCCCAGCAACGGTGCCCAGACGATCGGTTTTTTCACTGAACGCCACATCAGAACCGGCAGCAATGCCAGGGAAGATCCCTGATTTTCACCACTGAGACGCGCTTTTTCACGTTCAAGGATCAGCAGACAGAACGGCGTCATCAGCACGGAACCGCAGGCGATAGAGACCGCGACGGAAAGTGACGTTGACGGCGCATCACCCAGCACGCTGCCCAGAATAGGCAAACCCAGTGCCGCATAGTTTGGCAGTGCGACAGTCAGCGTCAGCACCGCCGCGTCCTGCGCAGATTTTTTGAAGACTTTGGTGCAAATAAAGTAAATCGCTGCGTAGGTTATCCACATCGCCAGAACCAGCACCAGAATCAGCGGTGACTGTTCCACAATGCCCGCCCACGGGGTTTGTACGGTGGCTGCAAACAGCGCAGCAGGTAAAGCAAAATCCATCACGAAAATATTCAGTAAAGAGACATTCTGGTTATCCACCATTTTCGCTTTCCCGGCGTAAAAACCGAGGATCATGATGACGAAAATAGGGGCAAGCGCGTGCAATATTACGTAAGTCATAGCGTTTTTCCTGAGGCAAAAAATGATTGCTCAGTCGGCGCCGGTGCGATGGTTTTTTTAGTATGACAGTCCAGTTGCAGACAACAGCAGGCCCTCGCCCGGACGGTATGTCAGGGCGGGAACCCGCAATGCGGCTGCGTCACGCTGTTTGCAGGTGCGTTACCGGTTGAGACTGAAAGTTGTTAACGAATTACCATTCCTGGCGCATCTGCTGGCGAACGCGCTGCGAACTTGCGCGGTTTTCTGCACCCAGACGGTTGCTGAGGCTAACGCCTTCTTTGCGTGCGTCCTGGATGTTTTGCCAGACAACGTTTTGCACGTTGCTGATGTCGTCGGGTGTGGCCTTATCCGGGTCAGCGATGTCGAGTAATTGCGACAGCAGGCCCAGCGTGGCGTAGTTTTCGATGTCGTAAGCCATCGGCGGAATGGTGGCAGCCAGTTTTTCCAGCGCGTCCACAGAACGTAAGGTGATACGTGCGGCAGATTCTTTACCCATCGCGTGGATCATCACGCCGTCGTTTTTGAAGGCGATCAGTTTGTTAGCCTGATAACCGTGCGCCAGAAACGCACCGGACATCGCTTTACCGACAATCAGCCCGACCACCGGATGCCCGGCCAGACGCGCTTTGGCGTAAGCGCCTGCGGCACCGGCCAGCGCCTGATGGATACCGAACGCTTCTTCGCGGCGACCATAAGCCTGACTTGGTACGTCGATGACCGCCACGATGGCGCGTTTGGTGCTGGCATCCGCGTCGGCGTCAATCACGTCGTTAACGACTTTTGCCAGATTCCAGCCTTCGAGCAAACCGACTTCGCCGCCCGCTGCACGCGGATACTGGTTATTTTTGTCCGGCACCACGGCGATGAAACGTACCGGCTGGTCATTCATTTTGCCGTCAGCCGCTTTCACGGAAGGGCAAAGACCGGTTACCGGAGTGGCGTCTTTGGTCAGTTCAGCGAACCAGTAATCACCCCGGCTGGCTGCATTATTTGCTACGTTGCTCATGCGCGATCCTCCCGGTTAAACAAGGCTTCCGTCACTTCACGGCTGGCCTGCTGCGCGGTGTCAAAACCGGTCAGTTTTGGCAGGTAATAATCATAATTATCAGAACGATGTGTCGCAGGTACGCCCGCTTTAATAAAGGCCAGCACGCTGTCTTTCACTTCATTCAGGGAATCTTTCACCAGCGCATCAACAAACCCGCTGTGATAACGCACTTCGCCACCGGTCATGCTCCAGATAAACGGACGGTCGCGGGAATCGTATTCATCGATACCGGCTTCCTGTTCGATAACCTGCGGACCGTTCAGTCCCAGACGGGCTTCACGGGTGACAATCAGATAGCTGCACAGCGCGGCGGCAATCGACATCCCGCCAAAGCAACCAACAGTACCGGCAACGACGCCGATCACCGGCGTATAGCGGCGCAAATCAACAATGGCGGCGTGAATATCCGCGATCGCCGCCAGACCCAGATTGGCCTCCTGCAAACGCACACCACCGGTTTCCAGCAGCAGAACGGCCTGCGTCGGGATGCCGTTACGGTTATCTTCTGCAGCCATTTCCAGCGCAGCAGCCATTTTGGCACCGGACACTTCGCCCATGCTGCCGCCCTGGAAGCTGCCTTCAATCGCCACAACGACAGCAGGCTGGCCGTTAATCTGACCTTTGGCGACGACCATGCCGTCATCGGCCTGCGGCACGATGCCCTGCGGTTCCAGCCACGGAGACATAATGCGTTCGAACGGCCCGAGCAGTTCACGGAAAGTCCCGGCGTCCAGCAATTTGCGGGCGCGCTGACGGGCGCTCAGTTCGATAAAGCTCTGATCAGTATCAGTTGGCATTTTCAGCCTCCTCAAAGACCTGTTCGATACGCAGACGGGCAACGCCGGGTGTGGCGCCAAAATCATTGATGTCGAGACGGCCGGCCGGTAATTCACGCAGCGCACTCAGACGGTTAAAAAAGTTCTGCCATAAGGTATGGCTGCCGTCGACCGAGGTGGTGACGATAATGTTCAGTTCATTGACTGTTTTTGGTTCATACAGCGCTTCTAAATCGCCGGAACCTACCACGCCTGCTTCGGCACGGCCTGCCAGCGGTTTTGCCGCCGGGTAGTTAAATTCAAAACGTTCCATAACACCTCTTTGTACTGATGTTAGTTAATGCGTATCCGGTTCAGACCACGCTGACGCGGTCAAGAAACAGCGTCGCAGCCAGTAAATCAGCGGCACCGCCGGGCGATGTGTTGTCCGCCAGCATCCGGTGTTCGAGATGGCGCAACCGTTGTTTGCCCGCCATCGTGCTGGTGCCACCGGCTTCCAGCACGGCCTGCGCGCCCTGATGCATGGCTTCCAGCGCCGGTAAGCCACCGCGTGACAGCACGCAGGTGTCGGCCAGTGTGGACATCACCGCCAGTAAGGCATCGACCTGCGCTTCGCTTTCGCTGGCGCCGTGTGCCCGGCTGTGATGAAGCTGCGGCAGTGCACAACCAATAATGTGCGGGAAACCGCTTTGTGCCTCTTCGCGTGCACCCGGCACCTGATAACGCTGCACGGCGTGCGAACCTTTACTGAATTTTTTCGGGCTGAAAGCATCGGGCAACACCGCAATTTTCGCGGCGCGCTGCGCAATATGCAGCGGCAGTAAACTTTCCGGCTGCATGGCAACGGCGCTGACCAGCAACCCCATCGCCCAGATAGCGCCCCGGTGAGTATTCACGCCGCCGGTTTCCGCCATCATCTGCGCTTCGCCAGCACGACCTAAACGGCCCACTTCCTGACGCAGGGCGATATCCGCCGGGCGCTGCCAGCTGTGTAAAGCCAGCAAATAGAACGTGGATGTCAGGCAGCGCGCCGAACGCACCATCAGATCTAAACTTAAATCCTGATGGGCACCGGCACTCCGGCTGTCTACCAGCCCCGGTTTCGGGCTAAGCCGCGCTTCGTCGATCAGCGCCTGCGTCGCCGTTTCTGCCAGCCTTTCGGCCAGTTCTTCCGCTGTGAGCAGAGCGCCAGTCGTTAAAGTCTGCGGCATAGTGATCACCAGCTACGGAATTTGGCTGGCGGGTTATACAAGCCGCCGGACCAGTCAACCAGCTCGCTCACGCTGCCCGCCGCCAGTAATGAACGGGTGGCGTCGGTGCGGCGGATGCCCATATCTTCCGGGAAGACCACCAGTTCCTGACGACGCAGGTCGGCGACGCGTTTGGCGTCAACGCCCAGACCGATGTCAGTGATACCGGCAACTGCCGCCACCATCGCACGGCGTTCTTCGAGAGAACGGGCACGGTAAAGATAGGCGATACCTTCTTCGGTCAGCACATGGGTCACGTCGTCGCCGTAAATCATCACCGGCGCCAGCGGCATACCGGATTCTTTACCCACATCGACGGCTTCGAGTTTCTCAACGAATGTCGGTTTGCCACCGGCCTGGAAGGTTTCCACCATCTGTACGACCAGTTTTTTACCGCGAGCCATCGGGTCCGGCTCTTCAATCATGTCGAGCCAGGCTGGCGTGGAGTGACGGCGACCGTGCGGATCATGCCCCATGTTAGGCGCGCCCCCGAAACCGGCCAGACGACCGCGGGTCACGGTTGACGAGTTCGCCAGCCCGTCAACCTGCAAGGTCGAACCGATGAACATGTCTACCGCGTACTGGCCTGCCATCTGGCAGAACGCACGGTTGGAGCGCATAGAACCGTCGGAGCCGGTGAAGAACACGTCAGGACGGGCGCGGATATATTCTTCCATCCCCATTTCGCCGCCGAAGCAGTGAACGGTTTCCACCCAGCCGCTTTCAATCGCCGGGATCAGCGTCGGATGCGGGTTCAGTGTCCAGTGTTTACAGATTTTGCCGCGCAGGCCGAGCTGTTCGCCGTAAGTGGGCAACAGCAGTTCGATAGCGGCGGTGTTAAAACCGATGCCGTGGTTGAGCGACTGCACGTTGTGTTTGGCGTAGATACCTTTAATGGCCATCATGGCCATCAGCACGTGAACCGGTTTGATCAGGCGCGGGTCACGGGTGAACAGCGGTTCTATGAAGAATGGCTTGTCGGCGACGACCACGAAATCGATCCAGTCGCCCGGAATATCGACGCGCGGCAGATCGGTGTCTTCTTCAACCAGTTCGTTGACCTGCGCAATCACGATACCGTTTTTGAAGGCTGCGGCTTCGACCAGCGCCGGGGTGTCTTCGGTGCTTGCGCCGGTATACAGATTGCCTTTGCGGTCAGCTTTGAAACCGGCGATCAGTGCGATGTTCGGCACCAGATCGACGTAAAGACGGGAATACAGTTCGATATAGGTGTGGATCGCACCGATTTCCATCTGACCGTCTTCCAGCAACTGCGCGATGCGCAGGCTTTGCGGACCGGAGAACGCAAAATCGAGCTTACGGGCGATGCCACGTTCAAAGAGATCCAGATGTTCAGCGCGGCTGACGCTCGGCATGATCATATGTAAATCATGCAGCTTTTCAGGATTCACTTTCGCCAGTGATCGGGAAAGGAAGTCAGCTTGTTTTTGGTTGTTACCCTCCATCACCACGCGGTCGCCGGAGGCAATCAGCGTTTCGAGGATGGGGATAATTTTATCTGTGGGTAAAACTTTACCCTCTGCCACGGAACGGACACTGTCGATACGCCGTTGTTTTTCATTGCGGCGGGTGTCCCACACTTTCGTGGTCTGCGGATGTTGCGGCATGCCAAACCTCCCTGGGTTGAGCTTGCTGAATCTTTCCCGGCGTGATGAAACAAGAGGCATCGGGAAGTTCAGTCAAGTGGCGGTTGCATCACATTTGACCTGTTTTGATAGCCTGCTAAGTGTAAGCAGCGAAGAATATTGCATCAATTAAGCGTCCGGACACTTCGTTACGCTGAGAGTAACGATCTGACGTATTTCTTTAAAAACAAATTGATACAGAACAAAGAAAGAGAAGGAGCGCACAGAAAACGGGAATAAAAAAGGGATGCACAAAGGCATCCCGGGGTTCAGAGCAGCATAAAAGCGATTATTTGAAGACTTCAGCCGTTGCGGTGATTTTCTTCTTCTCCTGAGCCGCAATCACCACATAGTATTTGCCGCCCTTTTCATCAGCCAGTTTGGACAATTCTTCTTTCGCATCCATTGGCGCAGTGTATTCATTGCTGGTCGTGACCACGCCCAGACTGGTGTAACCCTTATCTTTGGCTTCTTCTTTCGAGATCATCTCTGCCGCCATCGCGTTGAGTGAGAATAACCCTGTCAGAATTGCCGCAACGATAATTTTGTTTGATTTCATGACATTACCTCTAAATTGGATGAATAGTTCTCAAAGAAAGCAGTCAGGATATGAACAGCGGGTGTATCTGCGCTGGCATGACCTTCATGGTTAAACGCCAGTAAACTCCCCAGAGACGCAAACAGGCTCGCGTAACAACTTACGCCCACCTTTCACCCCGTCATCATCGGCTTAAGTATTAGTCACCCTTGAGAATTAGCCAGAAAATTGAAAAAAATATTTACATTGGCTTGCAGTCTGCAATCAGGAAACGCTCGACAAGTTCACAAAACCTATCAGGGTGGGAGATAAACGGCGCATGTGCAGCCTTTTCAACGACTTCCGAACAGGAATCGGGCAGAATCGCATCCATCAGCGGCACCATTTTTCTCGGTACCAGCCCGTCGAGCGCACCGTAAATACGCAGGACTGGCAAGGTCAGTTGCGTCACCGGCTGGCGCAAATCCACGTTGCGTAAAATCTCCAGCCCGCCATTGAGCACGGCCACCGGCGGCATCGGCAGATTCAGAACGATCGATTTAAGCAGCCGCGCATCCTGACGGGCGCTGTCGCTGCCCAGCGTCTGCAGCGCCAGAAAACGCTCAACCGTGCGCTGGAAATCTTCACTTAACTGATGCTGAAAACCCTGTAATACGTCCGGGCGGATCCCCGGCCAGTTTTCATGGGCTGCAAAACAGGGCGATGATGCCACGGTAATCAGTTTTTCCACGCGCTGCGGCGCACTCAGGGCTATCTGGCTGGCCACCAGGCCGCCCAGCGACCAGCCAAGTAATGCGCTTTTCTCCGGCATTGCGGCAAGCACGGTTTCCGCCATCTCTTCCAGCGTCATCGCCCCGAAACCCTCACTGCGGCCATAGCCCGGCAGATCAATCAGATGCAGACAAAATTGCGGCGCAAGTCGCTCTGCCGTGTAACGCCACACTTCGGCATTCAGCCCCCATCCGTGAAGCAGCACAAGATGGCGATCTCCTTCGCCGATAGTCTCCCGGTAAAGCGTATTCATAGCGTATTGTCCGTGTCTGTCTGATTGGCAAAAGGAACCCGCCGCTATGCTAACAATTGCCAGCCGCTGTTGGCTATGCCAGTGTCCGCTGCATCTCCCGGTTCAGGGCATTTGCAGTTTGTGCATGAAACATCTGCCGGTCGCACCGCCCTGCTGCCTGCGCTGCGGATTGCCCTCTTCCGGGGGCAGCGCCGATTGCGGACGTTGTCTGTTAAAACCCCCACCGTGGGACGCGATGATCTTCGCCAGCCCTTATGAAATGCCGGTGAGCGGGCTGGTTTTGCGGTTCAAATTCTCCAGGCAACCGGAACTCGACACCACGCTCGCCCGTTTACTTTTTCTGCGCTGGCAGGAACGCTACCGGATGAGCAATCTGTCCAGACCCGACGTGCTTCTCAGCGTGCCGCTGCATCAGAAGCGCTATTTCTCGCGCGGGTATAATCAGAGTGAATTGCTCGCGAAGCCGCTGGCACGCTGGCTGCATTGCCAATATCTGCCCGATGCCCTGAGCCGCAACCGGCGCACGCCGCCGCAGCAAAGTCTGACCGAGCACGAAAGAAAGTGGAATCTGCGCAAAGCCTTCACATGCCATGCCAGCCTGCGCGATAAGCACGTGATGTTGCTCGATGATGTGGTCACGACCGGCAGTACTGTCAGGGAAATCAGCAAGATTCTGCGTAATCAGGGCGTTGCTTCGCTGCAAATTGCCTGTATTTGCCGGACTTTGCAGGCGTAAGCACGTGCTGCTAACACACTGGCAACGTGAAGGGTGACGGGTAAAAACAAAGGGCGTATTATAACCAACTAGAGTAGTCAACTATTGAGCGAATGTTATGATCCTTATTACCGATGCTGCCCAAGAGCACTTTGCCAAATTGCTGGCAAGCCAGGAAGAAGGCACCCAAATCCGCGTATTCGTGATCAATCCCGGTACGCCAACCGCAGAATGCGGTGTCTCCTATTGCCCACCTGACGCCGTAGAAGCGACGGATACCGAACTCAAGTTCGAGAAACTGTCTGCTTTCATTGATGAATTAAGCGCGCCTTATCTGCAAGACGCCGTGATCGACTTCGTCACCGATCAGCTCGGTTCCCAGCTCACGCTGAAGGCTCCGAACGCCAAAATGCGTAAAGTCTCTGACGATGCGCCGCTGATGGAACGTGTTGAATATCAGTTGCAGTCGCAGATTAACCCGCAGTTAGCCAGCCATGGTGGTCGTGTTTCCCTGATGGAAATCACCGACGACGGCATCGCTATCCTGCAATTCGGCGGCGGTTGCAACGGCTGTTCGATGATTGATGTCACCCTGAAAGACGGCATCGAGAAAGAACTGCTGCAAAACTTCCCTGAGCTGAAAGGCGTTCGCGACCTGACTGAACACCAGCGCGGCGAACACTCCTTCTACTGATCACCTGCTGATCAGCCAGAACATAAAAAGCCCCCTTCCGTTGGGTGCTTTTTTTATGCCTGCCTGCGCTGGTTTAAATCACTGAGCAGCGCATCAATATGCTCATCAGCAAACATGTCCTCCAGGGTTCGCGTCAGTTTGCGCCGCCAGTTGGGGTATTCGGTATTGGTGCCCGGCACATTCACCGGCAAATCCATGTCCAGCCAGTCTTCCGGTTGCAAACCCAGCAACGCGCTGGCGCTGCCCGCCAGATAACGTTGCAAACCCAGGTTCAGCAGCGGCGTCATCGGCATGTTTTCAGCACTGCGGCTGATCGATTTCGGCACACACTGTGTCAGATGCAGCGCATTAAGAAGCCCCTGCTTGCTACGTTCACGTTCCCCGCGCAGTTTTTCCAGCACCTGCGGATCAGGATAAACGCCCAGCGACGCTCCGAGCGTTAAATCGCCCCCTTCCCAGTAGCCCCGCAACGTCGGTAAATCATGGGTGGTGACCGTTGCCATCGCTTGTGAAACATAATCTTCCGGCGGCCGGTAAAGGAAGTGTTTATCGTGCTCGAAATACAACACTTTGTAGGAATACACCCCGCTGTCACGCAGGCTGGCGAGGATTTCTTTCGGCACGGTACCGAGGTCTTCACCAATCACCATGCACTGATGCCGCTGACTTTCCAAAGCCAGCACACCGAGTAAATCCTCCAGCGGATAACGGACATACGCGCCGCTGCCCGCCTCCTGTTCGGCGGGTATCCACCACAAACGCAGCAACCCCATGACGTGATCGATACGCAGTGCACCGCATTCCGCCATGTTTGCACGCAGCAAATCTATGAACGGCTGATAGGCACGGGCTTTCATTTCGTGTGGATCAATGGGCGGAAGCCCCCAGTTTTGTCCCTGCGGGCCGAGAATATCTGGCGGCGCACCGATGGTGGCATTCAGGCAATACAGCGCCGGATCGGACCAGGTTTCCGCGCCGCCTTGCGCTACGCCGACCGCCAGATCACGATACACGCCGATCGGCATCTTCAGCTCAACACTGCGCTGATAACATGCGGAAAACTGCATCTGCGCCAGCCATTGCTGCCACTGATAAAATTCAATTTCACCGGCGTAACGCTCGCTGAATTCCCGCACTTGTGCACTTTTCGCATCACGATAGACTTCCGGCCATACCGGCCAGCCCCACTGGCCTAAATCCAGATCGCGCAGATGCGTATGCAGTGCGTCGAACAACGCCTGCTGTCGCAGGCTGTCGCCACCAAGTGCGACGAAACGGCGAAAATCCTGCTTACGCGGGCTGTCTTCCGGCAACTCGCAAAACAGCGGCCAGGCCAGTTTGAGCGCCGCCGATTTCAGCGCCATCACCAGCGGATAATCGACAAACTCCGTGCTGCGTGCCTGCAGTAACGCCTCGCGCGTCTCTGTCGAATGCCACCAGTCTTGCGCCTCGCGACTGGCGGTAAACTCCTCCACGGCATTCACATCAATGTAGGTCAGATTCAGCCAGCGGCGGGACGACGGACTGTAAGGGCTGGCACTTTGCGGATTCGCCGGATAGAGCGCGTGTATCGGATTCAGCCCGACGAACGCCCCGCCGCGTTTCCCAACTTCTTCGACCATTTTTTTCAGGTCACCGAAGTCGCCTGCGCCCCAGTTATTCTCCGAGCGCAGCGTGTAAAGCTGAACCGTCGCGCCCCACAGTTTTTCCCCTGCCAGCAATGCCTCCGGCTCATAACAGCGCGGCGGCGCGACGATGATCCGGCAAGGCCAGACGTTATCATTTTGCGATAACGTCAACTGGTGATAGCCGGCAGGCAGCGCAGCCCCGAGGTTCAACACGTTGCCTGTCAGGATTTCGCCCTGCGTCTGGCTGCCATTTTCCTGCGTCAGTTGCCATTGAAATGCGCCACTGCCTTCCGGCGTGAGCCACACTTTTTTGCCTTGTGTAAACACTTTGACCGGCGGCACGGGCGTGATTTCCGGCACGTCAGCCGGATCACGCCCCATCGCCGCCAGCAAGGCGACGCGCGTGTCATCTGACACCGTTTCCACGTCATCCGTCATATTAATGAAACTGTCTACAATGCCTGCCCGGCGCGCGGCCTCAGCGAGTTGCTTGTCCTCCATGTTGGCTCCTATCGTTTGGCCTGCCAGATGCGCTGCTGATAATCGCGGATGGAACGGTCAGCGCTGAACATGCCTACACGGGCCGTGTTGAGCAAGGTACGGCGGGTCCATTCATCGGCATTACGGTAAAGCGCATCGACCTGTTTTTGCGCCTCGCAATAGGTGGCAAAATCCGCCAGCACCAGATACGGATCACCGCCATCGAGCAGACTGTTGAGCATCAGATCGAAGGCCTTTTTGTCACCACTGGCATAAAAACCGCTGGCCAGTTCGTCGAGAATGGCTTTGAGATGTTTGTCCTTTTTCACCAGCGCTTTCGGCTTGTAGCCTTTTTTCAGCTGCGCTTTGACTTCATCAACGGTCAGTCCAAAGATAAAGATGTTGTCCTCGCCGACTTGTTCGGCAATTTCGACGTTGGCACCATCCAGCGTGCCGACGGTCAGTGCACCGTTCAGCGCCAGTTTCATATTGCCGGTACCGGAAGCCTCTTTCCCGGCGGTAGAAATCTGCTCCGACACATCCGCCGCCGGGATCATCAGTTCTGCCACCGACACACAATAATCGGGAATGAACACCACTTTGAGACGATCGGCGACGATCGGATCGTTGTTGATCTTCTCCGCCACCTGATTGATCGCATAAATAATATTTTTGGCGAGGTAATAACCGGGCGCGGCTTTGGCGCCGAACAGGAAAACACGCGGCACGATGTCGAGTTTCGGGTTATCGCGGATCTGGCGGTACAGGGAAAGAATATGCAGCAGATTGAGATGCTGACGTTTGTATTCATGCAGGCGTTTAATCTGTACATCGAAAATCGCGTCAGGATTAAGCCGGATCCCCATGCGCTGCCAGACGTATTCCGCCAGCCGCACTTTGTTATCGTGTTTGATTTTGCGGTACTGTTTGCAGAATTTTTTGTCTTTAACACCGTCTTCCAGACCTTTCAGCAGGTCCAGATTATTGACCCAACTGTCGGTTTTCAGCCGTTCATCAATCAGTGCCGACAGCGCCGGATTACATTGTTTAAGCCAGCGGCGCGGCGTGATGCCGTTAGTCACGTTATGGAATTTTTCCGGCCACAACTGGTGATACTCCGGGAACAGATCTTTGACCACCAGATCGGAATGCAGCGCCGCCACGCCGTTAACCGCAAAACCCGCGACCACGCAGAGGTTCGCCATACGCACCTGTTTGTCGTGATGCACGGCAAGTTTCGCCCAGACCGCCTCATCACCCGGCCATTCTTTGCTGACCCGTTTCTTAAAGTTGGCGTTGATCTGTTTAATGATCTGGAAATGACGCGGCAACAGGCTGCGCACCAGTCGCTCGTCCCAGGTTTCCAGCGCTTCCGGCATTAGCGTATGGTTGGTGTACGCGAAGGTGCGGCTGGTGATGTGCCACGCGTCATCCCAGCTCAACTGATGCTCGTCGAGCAGCACGCGCAGCATTTCAGGAATAGCGATGGTCGGGTGCGTATCGTTGAGCTGGATGACTTCATAATCCGGCAGTTCGCTGATTTTGCGGCCAAGGAAATGATGACGCCGCAGGATATCGGCCACCGAGCAGGCGCACTGAAAATACTGCTGCATCAGGCGCAGGCGTTTACCGGCCTGATGGTTGTCGTTCGGATACAACACTTTGGTGAGTTTGGCGGCGTCGATGCCCTGTTGTTCGGCTTTCAGAAACTCGCCGTCATTAAACTTTTCGAGATCAAACGGGTGCGGATGCGTGGCTTCCCATAAGCGCAACGGTTGCGTGATACCGTTGCGGTAACCCATTACCGGTAAATCCCAGGCTTCGCCACGCAGGGTAAATTCCGGTTCCCAGCGTGAAACGCCCTGCTCATTTTTCACGATTTTACCGCCAATACCGACGCTGACCGCCAGCGAACTGTTGTGGCGGAACCACGGATATTCGCTGCGGTGCCAGTCGTCCGGCGACTCTTTCTGTTTGCCGTCAACAAAACGCTGGCGGAATAAACCGTACTGATAGTTCAGGCCGTAACCGATGCCGGGCTGCCCGACGGAAGCCATCGCATCGAGATAACAGGCCGCCAGCCGTCCCAGCCCGCCATTGCCCAGCGCCGGATCAATTTCTTCTTCCAGCAGGTCGGTCAGGTTGATATCAAACTGCTCCAGCGCAGCGGCAATTTTTTCGTACCAGCCGAGATTAATCAGGTTGTTACCGGTGAGACGCCCGACCAGAAATTCCATCGAGATATAGTTAACGTGGCGGATAATTTTTTTGCTTTTACTGCTGACCGGCTCATTTTGCGGGGGAATTTGTTCCGCGACGGCGGCGCTGACCGCATGCCACCACTGGTGCCGGGTCATATCTGAAGCTGAAGTGAGTCCGAACGCTTGCCACTGGCGGGTGAGCGCCGCCAAAAAAACATCCTGCTTGAACGTGATCTTCGACATAGGGCAGTCTCTTTTCAGTCTGAGGGGACGGAATGCTTCCGTGAGAAAAAGTGTGATCGCGATATCTATGTATAAACCCTATGCTGGAAAAATGCTCACTGCGGGGATGAGGAAAAATGCATGAAATCATGTCGAAGGGATGGCGGAGATGCCATTAAAACCCCGCCCCAACCCTCACCTTCGCAGGGGAGGGGTTTTAATGGCATCTCAATAGCTATTATTTCTGCCCGTAATACGCATCCGGCCCGTGCTTGCGGCTGAAGTGCTTGTGCAGCAAATAATCGTCCATCGGGGTTTGGTCACGTCGGATTGAACCGGTGATCCACGCCATTTTCGCGACTTCTTCCAGCACCACCGCGTTGTGTACCGCCTGTTCCGGCGTGATTCCCCAGCAGAACGGGCCATGCTGGGCGACCAGAATACCCGGCATATGCAGCGGATCGATGCCGGTCAGCGACGCGGCGATAACTTTGCCGGTTTCCAGTTCGTACTCTCCGCTGACTTCCTGACGCGATAAAGGCCGGGTGCAGGGAATGGCACCGGCAAAATAATCCGCGTGTGTGGTGCCGAGTAGCGGGATGGCGACGCCGGCCTGCGCCCATGAGGTCGCATAGGTCGAATGGGTATGCACGATGCCACCAAGCTGCGGGAAACGGGCGTAAAGTTCGAGATGCGTGGCGGTATCTGAAGAGGGTTTGTAATGCCCTTCCACGACGTCGCCTTGCAGGTTCAGCACGACCATATCGCTGACCTGCATTTTCTCGTATTCCACGCCGCTCGGTTTGATCACAACAATACCGCGCTCGCGATCAATACCGCTGACATTCCCCCACGTGAAGGTCACCAGACCAAAAGCGGGCAGCGCCATGTTGGCTTCAAATACGCGTTGTTTCAGTGCATCCGTCATCGGGTTTCCTCCATGTTAAGCCCGGCTTTCTGCATTTTATCGACCACCCAGGCGCGGGCGTTGCGCACTTCCTGCATCGGATCGGCGGCGGTTTCGCTCCACATTTCGATCAGGTACGGCCCGCGATAACCGCTTTTTTGCAGCGTGGCAAAGCAACGCTCGAACTCCACCACGCCGTTGCCAAAGGGGACGTTTTTGAATACGCCGGGCTGTGTGTCTTTAACATGCACAGCGACGATATGCCCTGCGCCGCTTGCCAGTTCCATCTGCACGTCGTTATCCCATGCCGATAAATTGCCGATATCCGGATAAAGCTGGAACCACGGATTGTTCAGGTAATGACTGTAACCCAGCGCTTTGCTGATCGAATTCATCAGCGGGTAATCCATGATTTCCATCGCCAGCGTGACCTGCGCACGACTGGCCATTTCGACGGACTCCTGCAAGCCATCGCGAAAACGCTCGCGGGTATTTTCATTGGCCTGCTGGTAATACACGTCATAACCGGCAAGCTGGATCACGCGAATGCCGAGATCCTGCGCCAGCACGATGGCCTTGCGCATGATTTCCAGACCCTGATTGCGGGTTTCATCATCTTCTGCACCAAGCGGGAACCGCCGGTGTGCGCTCAGGCACATGGACGGAATGCGGATGCCGGTGCGTGATATTGCATCAACTACCTGCAAACGTTGCTCGCGTGACCAGTCCAGCCGCGCCAGCCGGTTGTCGGTTTCATCCACCGACATTTCAACGAAATCGAAGCCCAGCTCTTTCGCCAGTGTCAGGCGCATCAGCCAGTCTTCGCCCGCAGGCAGGGCTTTTTCATAGATACCGAGTGGAACGGCTTTATGCATCATTCGGTGTTCCTTAGCCCCAGAGCTGGCGAATGGATTTTTTGAACTGACGTGCTGCGTCAACCGGATCTTTGGCGTCGCGGATACTACGTCCGGCGATAAAGACGTGCACCGGAATGTCTTTAAATAGCGGCAAATCTTCCAGCGCCAGTCCRCCGGTAATGGTCACTTTAAAGCCCATGGCGGAAAGGCGTTTAATCGCCGAGATATCGGCATCGCTCCACGCCACCCCGGCGGCCTGCGCGTCGCGGCTGCGGTGATAAACCACCTGCCCGATGCCTGCGTCGTGCCATTCCTGCGCCTGTTCCCACGTCCAGTAACCGGTCAGCTCAATCTGCACGTCGCCGTTAAATTCTTTCGCCACTTCCAGCGCACCTTTGGTGGTGTTGATGTCGGCACAGCAAATCACCGTCACCCAGTCAGCATGGGCTTCGAAACACATGCGCGAGAGGATTTTTCCGGCATCGGCGATTTTGGCATCGGCCAGCACAATTTTTTCCGGATACAGCGCCTTGAGGTCACGCACCGCGCGCACACCTTCTGCGACACATAAAATAGTGCCAACTTCGATAATGTCGACTTCGCTGGCGATCAGACGCGTGGTTTTGTAAGCGTCGTCCATCGACTGGTTATCCAGCGCCACCTGCAACATCGGTAATGAATGAGACATAATATATTCCTTCTCTGCTAACGAATTAGTGAACCGCCGTGGCGGAGGTCAGGTCGATCAGATCCAGCACCTGTTGCGCCGTAGTGCAGGCACGCAGGCGGTCAAAATTGGCTTCATCATCAAACAGGTTCACCACCTGCATGATGCCGATTTCCTGATGCGCATTGGCATCCACCGCCGCCAGCGTGATGAGAATGTCCACCGGATCGTTATCTTCATGATTGAACACCAGCGGTTTTTTCAGCGTCACCAGCGCAAAACCGGTTTTCAGCACACCTTCTTCCGGACGGCCATGCGGCATGGCAAGCCCGGGCGCGATCACGAAATACGGCCCGAAACGTTCGACGCCGTCCAGAATCGCCTGGTAATAACGCGGCTCTACCACTCCGGCTTCCACCAGCATATCGACGCCAATTTTCACTGCGCCCTGCCAGGTTTCTGCTTCTGCGTTGAGGCGAATCGAGTTGTTTTCAGCCAGCGAATCTCGCAGTTTCATACATCGCTCCTTACTTTTTCAGGTCTGCGGAAAAGTGCGCGTTAATCACTTCCATCACTTTCGGACCGAAGTCCGCCGCCGACAGCATGTTGCGCACGCCGACCACGTATTTGTTGCCGCTGACGGTGATTTCATCCGCCACGTGCGTGGAGGCGACAATAATGTCAGCCCCGCTCAGCTCGGATTTGTATTCCCCCACCGCGCAGCTATTCATGGTGTGATCCACGCCTTCCTGCGTCAGAAACTGGCCGATTTTCATCTTCATGATCATCGAACTGCCTTGCCCGCAACCGCATACCGCCAGAATTCGTACTGTCATGGGAACCTCTTTATTTTGTGAGAAGTTATTTGTGAGAAGTCATTAGTGAACAGTCATTAGTGAGAAACGGACTGATTAAGCGCCTGTTTTTCAGCATCTTCTTCGGCCCGCAATGCGCGACCCGCGAAGAACATGTAGAGCAGCACAATCACCCCAATGACGCCTATAAAGGCCATACCGATGCTGAAGAAGCCCTGCATCATTGGCGGTGCCAGAATCGACCAGTCTGCCATGCCCATCCAGGCGCTCAGGCCGGTGAGTTTGATGGCCCAGACGCAGCCGAAGATTTCGATCATCCCCATCACCAGACAGATTTTCAGCGCCGCGCGCCAGCCGCCGAAGTGATTGGCAAACACGCCGATGGTGGCGTTAGAGAAGAACATCGGGATAAAGCCGGGGATGATCATGATGGAAGAGCCCATGCCAAACAGAATGGCGACAGCAATCAGCTGGCCGATGGTGCCCCACATAAAGCCCCAGACCACGGCGTTCGGCGCAAAGCTGTAAATAGCCGCGCAGTCGATGGCCAGCACGGCACCGGGGATCAGGCGTTGGGAGATGCCGTTAAAGGCTTCGGTCAGTTCAGCAACGAACATACGCACGCCCTGAATAATGATGAAAATCGCCACTGCAAACATCAGACCGGTTTGCAGGATGTAAATCGTCCAGTGGGTTTTTCCGGCCATTTGCTGCAGGGTGTCGAGGCCGAAGGAACACAGAATGATGCCGAAGAACACGGTCATCACGATGGCGGTAGACACGATATTGTCATGGAAAATATTCAGCCAGCCCGGCAGTTTGAGATCTTCAACACTGTCTTCTTTCTTCCCGAGATACGGCGCGATTTTATAAGCGATCCACGAGGCAAATTGCTGCTGGTGACCAATCGAGAAGCCGCTGTTTTCGGTCACGGCCTGCGTCGGTTTGTACATCATGTTCGAGGTAATGCCCCAGTACAGCGACACCAGAATTGCGGTTGACCAGATGGTGGTCCACATCGGATAGCCCATGATGAAGAAGAACACCGCAATCAGCCCCGCCTGCTGGAACATGATGTGGCCGGTGAGCATGATGGTGCGAATGCCGGTAATGCGGCGGAATACCACCATCAGGATATTCAGCGCCAGGGCGATCAGCACCGCGTAACCGACCCAGCTATAGGCCTCGCCCATGCGCTCCACCGTGGCCATCATTGAGGCATAGGTATCTGATATTGCACCGTTAATGCCATACACTTCTGAAAGTTTTGCCACCACCGGTTTGAAGGTACCGGTCAGAATGCCGGACCCCGCCTGCAGTAACATAAAGCCGATAATGGTTTTGATGGTGCCCTTGATAATCACCGTCGCGCTCTTCCTGAGCAGGATGTAACCGAGCATGGTCACAATACCCAGCAGCAACGGCGCGTTAGTCATTACCTGATTAAAAAATACGGTGAAGATGGTGTAGAGGAATTCCATAAGACTCTCCGTCTGACCTTGTTTGATCTCTTCAACGCACTTGAACATAACCGCTGCGCTAAAAAGTGAGGGACAAACGCACTCTAATGCTCACATCGAATCAAATAAAGATTCGCAATGATTATTTGTGAGCAGTCTCGCAAGATATCGTCATCGGCAGAATGAGCTAACAAACTAAATCACTCTGTTTTTATGATAAATATCAGCCATATACTACAAAAAAAGGCATGTGAAAACCGCCTGAAATCCTCCCATCCTCCTTTGTCACCCCCTGCTTAATGCTAAAAATCGCTCGTTTATAATCATTGTCATTATGAATTTTCGATGATAAGTTCTCACAAATAAATCATATATAATCACTAAATGATTTATTGTGACTCTATTTCAAAGCCAACTCAGATGAGGGAATACTATGAGCAAAGTAGAAACGATCAGCCGCGAATCCTGGATCCTCAGCACTTTCCCGGAATGGGGCACCTGGTTAAACGAAGAGATCGAGCAGGAAAAGGTCGCGCCGGGCACTTTTGCCATGTGGTGGCTGGGCTGTACAGGGATCTGGCTGAAGTCTGAGGGCGGCGCGAATATTTGTGTCGATTTCTGGTGTGGCGTCGGCAAGCAAAATCACAGCAGCCCGCTGATGAAAACCGGCCACCAGATGCAGCGCATGGCCGGTGTAAAGAAGCTCCAGCCAAATCTGCGCACCACACCGTTTGTGCTCGATCCCTTTGCGATCAGGGAGATCGACGCGGTGTTATCCACCCACGATCATAACGATCATATCGATGTGAACGTGGCCGCCGCGGTCATGCAAAACTGTGCTGCTGACGTGCCCTTTATCGGCCCGCAAACCTGTGTGGATTTGTGGATGAGCTGGGGCGTGCCCGCCAGTCGTTGCATCGTGATGACGCCGGGCAAAGTGGTGAGGATCAAAGACGTGGAAATTCACGCACTGGATTCTTTCGACCGCACGGTGCTGATCACCCTGCCCGCAGACCAGAAAGCCGCAGGGGTATTGCCGGATATGATGGATCAGCGCGCGGTGAATTATTTGTTCAAAACGCCGGGCGGTAACCTGTATCACAGCGGCGATTCGCACTATTCCAACTACTACGCCAAACACGGTAACGAATATCAGATAGACGTGGCGCTCGGCTCTTATGGCGAAAACCCGCGTGGTGTGACCGACAAAATGACCAGCGTCGATATGCTGCGCATGGCGGAATCCCTCAACACCAAAGTCGTTATTCCGTTCCACCATGATATCTGGTCGAATTTCCAGGCCGATCCGCAGGAAATCCGCGTGCTGTGGGAGATGAAAAAAGATCGCCTGAAATACGGCTTCAAGCCGTTTATCTGGCAGGTCGGCGGTAAATTCACGTATCCGGATGATAAGGATAACTTCGAGTATCACTATCCGCGTGGCTTTGACGACTGCTTTACTACCGAGACTGATCTGCCATTCAAGTCTTTCTTATAAAGTATGTTATGAACAGGCGGAGGCAACAGACTCCGCTTTTTTATAAACCATGTAATTGCCATTACTGCTCGTTTATAATCACGCGGTAATCACCTATTTACCTGCGGAGCCACCATGACTGAGCCACAACGCCACAACGCTATTCTCGATCTGCTGCAACGTCAGGGGCAGATTTCAGTCGCTGATGTGATTGATCAGTTTGATATTTCACCCGCTACGGCGCGTCGTGACATCACCAAGCTCAACGAACTGGGCAAACTGCGGAAAGTGCGCAATGGCGCTGAAGCCGTGAATCAGCCACGCCAGAACTGGACACCGCTGAATATCCATCAGACGCACAATCTCAACGAGAAAATGCGCATCGCCAAAGCGGCATCCGAACTGTGCCAGCCGGGTGAAAGCGTGGTGATAAACTGCGGTTCGACGGCGTTTCTGCTCGGCCGTGAAATGTGCGGAAAAGACATTCAGGTCATTACCAATTATCTGCCGCTGGCCAATTATCTGATTGAACAGGAGCACGACAGCGTGGTGATCATGGGCGGTCAGTACAATAAAAGTCAGTCAATTACGCTGGCACCACAAGACGGCGATGCCAGCCTGTATGCCGGGCACTGGATGTTCACCAGCGGCGCGGGGCTGACCGCCGATGGCCTGTACAAAACCGATATGCTGACCGCGATGGCCGAGCAGAAGATGTTGAATTATGTTGGGAATTTGGCGGTACTGGTCGACAGCAGCAAAATCGGCCAGCGCGCGGGCATGCTGTTCAGCCGCACCGAACAAATCGATGTGCTGATCACCGGCAAAGAAGCGAATGATGAAATCATCGGGCAATTACGTCAGAAAGGCGTGCAGGTGATCCTGGTTTAGCCTTTATCCCTGTATTTCGTCTGGTCTTAGTTGTGCAATTATTGGGTAGAATGGCGGCATAACCTTTTATGAGGCAAGACCAGAATGGAACAATTTGAAGCAATCAGCGTTGAACAAGCACATTCCCGCCTGACCTCAGGCGAAGCCGTGATGGTCGATATTCGTGACCCGCAAAGCTTCGGCGCAGCACATGCACCTGGCGCTTATCACCTGAGCAACGACAGCCTGCCTGCGTTTATCCAGCAGGCCGATGCCAAAACACCGGTACTGGTGATGTGCTATCACGGCATCAGCAGCCGCGGTGCCGCGCAATTTCTGATTTCTCAGGGTTTCGAATCGGTCTACAGCGTTGACGGCGGTTTCGAAGCCTGGTCGCAAACCTTCCCGCAAGATATTGAAGCCTGACCCCTCTTTATTGACGCCGGCGCACGCTATAGTCTTTATAACCAGGCTAATGAGTTTGCGCCGAAAATGTTCTTAAGCTGAAAAAGCTACCTTTCTCCAGTGTTGATATAATTTCCGCCTACTATCGACAGGATTCCAAGATGAAAAAACTGAACACTTCACGTTCTTTAGGGATGCGTACGCTCGCCGTTCATGGCGGACAGCAGCCCGATGCCCTGACCGGCGCGATTGCGACACCTATCACCGCCGCATCGGCATTTTCATACCCGGATTTTGACAGCGGCGCACGCCGTTTCAGTGGTGAAGAACCGGGTTATATTTACAGCCGTTTCGCCAATCCGACGGTGGCCGTTTTTGAACAGAAACTGGCGGCGCTCGAAGGTGCAGAAACCGCCGTTGCCTGCGCGAGTGGCATGGCAGCGATCAGCGCCACGTTGTTTGCCCTGCTGGTTCCCGGCGATGAAATCATTCATATCGGCACGCTGTATGGCGGCACTGAAGGCGTGGTGCGTAACCTGCTGCCACGTTATGGCATCAAACCGGTTCACGTTACCCATGTGAGCGAACTGGAAGCGGCATTCACAAAAAACACCAAAGTGGTGCTGGTGGAAACCCCGGCTAACCCGGGACTGGATATCGCCGATCTGGCTGAAGTCGCCCGTCTGTCGAAAGCCGCCGGTGCAGTCAGTGTGGCGGATAATACTTTTGCCACACCGTACCTGACGCGCCCGCTGGAACTGGGCATTGATATCGTTCTGCATTCCGCGACCAAATACATCAGCGGCCACGGCGATGCGACCGGTGGCGTAGTGGCCGGTTCGGCGGCATTAATCACGCCAATCCGCACCCTGAGTCTGAAGCAGTTCGGTGGCAACCTGAGCCCGTTCGAAGCCAGTTTGCTGATCCGCGGCCTGAAAACTCTGCCGCTGCGCGTCGAAGCCAGTTCGCTGAGCGCACAGGCGGTGGCGGAATTCCTCGACGGCCACAGCGCGGTAGACACCGTGTTCTATCCGGGGCTGAAGCAGCATCCGGGACATGCCACCGCCTCAAAACAAATGAAACTGTTTGGCGGGATTATGGCCATTGAGCTGAAAGGCGGCCTCAACGCCGCACGGACGTTCCTCGATAAGCTGAGCATCATCACGCAGGCGGTATCGCTCGGCGACACCGATTCGCTGGCCTGCCATCCGGCATCGACAACGCACAGCGCCGTCGCGCCGGAAGTTCGCCGCCAGAGCGGTATCACCGACGGACTGGTGCGCATCAGCATCGGTATCGAAGATACCGAAGACCTGATTGCTGATCTGCAACAGGCGCTGGAAGGGCTTTAAAGGCTCGATTTTGCAACACCGTCATCCGGCGGTGTTGCAAAAGACTTCGATCCTCATCACATCACCATAATTTTCTATTCACAGATAACCGCACAGCATTCCTAAATTCCCCTCCTTTACCCGTCTGACGTTATAATCGACATCCCCCACGCTGGCAGATAAGGTATTGCCCTAAAATGACGGCAACAAATCAAACAATTAGGGAAACCGCTAAACGCTATGGTGCGCATTCTTAACCTGAACAACCCCCGCCTGGCTCAGGCTTTTGTCGATTACATGGCAACCCAGGGTTTTACGCTGACGATGAAACACGAAAGTCAGGAAGTGCAGCTCTGGCTGGAAGATGAATCCCGTCTGGAAGAGGCCGAGAAGCAGGTGGCGCTGTTTGTGCGCGATCCCCTGCATCCACGCTATCAGGAAGCAAGCTGGAAAACCGGCAAGGCACAGCCACATTTAAAGATGTCGCACACACCCTTCCTGAAAACCCTGCGCAGCCGCGCCGGGCCGCTGACGATAGGCATGATTGTGCTGAGTCTGGCGGTGTTTATCCTGCAACAGATGGTCGGCGACGAACTGGTGATGAGCTGGCTCGCCTGGCCGGACAGTTCGCGCGTTTTCCAGTTATGGCGATGGTTCACCCCGGCCCTGATGAATTTCTCCTTTATTGCCCTGCTGATTAATCTGGCATGGTGGTGGTATCTCGCCAGCCAGATTGAGATGCATCTGGGCAGCGGCAAACTGTTCACCGTAACCTTAATTTCTGCCCTGATCAGCGGCTGGGGCCAGTCGATGGTCAGCGGTTCGTGGTTCGGCGGATTATCCGGTGTGGTGTACGCGCTGATGGGTTACGCCTGGCTGACCGGCCAGTTGAAACCGGAAAGTCGTCTGTATGTGCCCGGCGGATTACTGGTCATTTCGCTGATTTTTATGTTCATTGGCTATGCAACGGGCGGCGCGGCCGTGTCGAATGCCGCGCATGCGTTTGGTCTGGGCCTCGGCCTGATCATGGCATTTGTTGACACGCGCACTCCGCGCAACAAAAAAAATAAGTAGGGGATTCGGGTGAAACAAACACAACGCCATGATGCGATTATCGATTTAGTCCGCCAGCAGGGGTATGTCAGCACCGAAGAGCTGGTGGAGCATTTTGCAGTCAGCCCGCAAACTATCCGCCGTGATCTGAATGATCTGGCGGAACAGAATAAAATTCACCGTCACCATGGCGGTGCAGCCTTGCCGTCCAGTTCGGTGAATGCGGCATACAACGACCGTAAAGTGATGTGGTCGGAAGCGAAAGCGCGTATCGCCGAACGAGTCGCCAGCCAGATCCCTGACGGTTCAACGCTGTTTATTGATATCGGCACCACGCCGGAAGCCGTGGCGCATGCGCTGCTTAACCATAAAAATCTGCGCATCGTGACCAACAACCTGAACGTCGCGACGCTGCTGACAGCCAAAGAGGATTTTCGTTTGTTCCTCGCAGGCGGTGAAGTGCGCGCCCGCGACGGCGGCATCATGGGCGAGGCAACGCTCGATTTCATCTCTCAGTTCCGCCTTGATTACGGCATTCTCGGCATCAGCGGCATCGATATGGACGGTTCGCTGCTCGAATTCGACTATCACGAAGCCCGTACCAAACGCGCGATTATCGAAAACTCCCGCTGCGTGATGCTGGTGACGGACCATTCCAAATTTGGCCGAAACGCGATGGTCAACCTCGGCAAAATGGATCTGATTCATTATCTGTTCACTGATAAACAGCCGCCGGACAGCGTGAAGCAAATCATCGACAAGTACGACGTGCATCTCGAACTGTGCTGATTTGCCTGCATTTAAGGAGCGCTGCGGCTGGCGCTCCTGCTTTTCCTCCCTCCGCCCTGCCCGGCAAAACGAACAATTTCGAAAAATTCCACGCGTAGCGGCGTTCGGTTTCGTCCCCGCCTTGCTATTTTGCTCGAAACCGACACAAAAATGTTACCTTCATCACGCATAATTGTTTTTATTTGGTTAACGCTTGGCTTGTTTGTCGATTCTCGATTACAATCGTGAGCGAAAACGAACATAAAAGAGCTATTGCGAACATCTGGAGGAAGATGACGTGGAAACCAAAGACTTGATCGTAATTGGTGGCGGTATTAATGGTACCGGCATCGCAGTCGACGCAGCTGGCCGCGGGCTGTCTGTTCTGCTGCTTGAAGCGCAAGACTTGGCCTGCGCGACCTCTTCGGCCAGTTCTAAACTGATCCACGGTGGCCTGCGCTATCTGGAACATTACGAATTCCGTCTGGTCAGCGAAGCGCTGGCTGAACGTGAAGTGCTGTTGAAAATGGCACCGCATATTGCTTTCCCGATGCGTTTCCGTTTACCGCATCAGCCGCATTTGCGCCCGGCCTGGATGATCCGCGCCGGTTTGTTCCTGTACGACCATCTGGGCAAACGCACCAGCCTGCCGGCCAGTAAAGGTCTGAAATTCGGCAGCGAGTCCGTGCTGAAACCAGAACTGACCAAAGGTTTTGAATACTCGGATTGCTGGGTCGACGATGCGCGTTTAGTGGTCGTCAATGCACAGGAAGTGGAAGAACGTGGCGGCGAAGTTCGTACCCGCACCCGCGTGACCCGCGCATGGCGTGAGGACGGCATGTGGATGGTTGAAGCCGAAGATATCGACACCGGCAAAACCTTCACCTGGCGCGCCAAAGGTCTGGTGAACGCTACCGGTCCGTGGGTAAAACATTTCTTCGACGACGGCCTGAAGCTGAAATCGCCATACGGCATCCGTCTGATCAAAGGCAGCCATATTGTGGTGCCCCGTGCACACAATCAGCCGCAGGCCTACATTCTGCAAAACGAAGATCATCGCATTGTTTTCGTGATCCCGTGGATGGATGAATTCTCCATCATCGGCACCACCGACGTGGAATATCACGGCGATCCGAAAGACGTGAAAATCGACGATAAAGAAATCGGTTATCTGCTGAAAGTGTATAACGACCACTTTAAGAAACAGCTGACCACCGAAGACATCGTCTGGACTTATTCCGGCGTGCGCCCGCTGTGCGATGACGAATCAGATTCACCACAGGCGGTGACCCGCGATTACACGCTCGACGTTCACGATCAGGATGGCAAAGCGCCGCTGCTTTCTGTATTCGGCGGCAAGCTGACCACCTACCGTAAACTGGCAGAACACGCGCTGGAAAAACTGGTGAAGTACTATCCGAAAGCCGGCCCGGCGTGGACCAAAACGGCCGTGCTGCCTGGCGGGAAACTGAACGGAGACCGTGATACCTACAGCGCCAATCTGCGTTCCCGCTTCAAATGGTTACCGGAATCACTGGCACGCCGTTATGCGCGTACGTACGGCAGCCAGACAGAGTTATTCCTGAATGACGCGACCAGCCTTGAATCGCTGGGCGAAGATTTCGGTCACGGATTCTACGAAGCTGAACTGCGTTATCTGGTGGAAAAAGAGTGGGTTTCACAGCTTGATGATGCCATCTGGCGTCGTACCAAACTCGGTATGTGGCTGGATAAAACCCAGCAACAACGCGTCGCCGAGTGGCTGGAAACGCACAAACAGCAGAAGAAACATCTGTCGCTGGCGTCTTGATTTAGTTAGCTCCTCCCCCTGCGAAGGGGGAGGCCGGGAGGGGGTTTAACAGACAAAACAAGTGCTTATGCACACTTAACATCTTGTTTTTGACCTTAATACCCCACCCCAACCCTCCCCTTCGCAGGGGAGGGAGCGACTCCTCTACAACTTCACCGGCTTAATGTTCCAGATCTCATCGGCGTATTCCTGAATGGTACGGTCCGAGGAGAAATAGCCCATGTTGGCGATGTTATGCAGCGTGCGGCGCGTCCATTCTTCCGGCAGTTTATACAGCTCATCGACTTTATCCTGCGTATCGACATAACTGCGGTAATCCGCCAGCACCTGATAGTGATCGCCGAGATTGACCAGCGTATCGAACAGGTTGGTGTAGCGCTTCGGCTCGCCTGGGCTGAAGCCCCCGGTGGCGATTTGCGTCAGCACCTGATGCAGCTCAGCGTCCTGCTCGAAGTAAGTATGCGGGTTGTAGCCTTTGCGGCGTAATTCCTCGACCTGCGGCGTGGTATTGCCAAAGATAAAGATATTCTCCTCGCCCACGTGTTCAAGCATTTCAACGTTGGCACCGTCAAGCGTACCGATAGTCAGCGCGCCATTGAGAGCAAATTTCATGTTACTGGTGCCGGAGGCTTCGGTACCGGCCAGAGAGATTTGCTCGGAAAGATCTGCCGCCGGAATGATCAGTTGCGCCAGGCTGACACTGTAGTTCGGAATGAAAACGATCTTCAGCTTGTTGCCAATACGCGGATCGTTGTTGATCACCGCCGCCACATCGTTGATCAGCCGGATGATCTGCTTCGCCGCATAATACGCCGAGGCCGCTTTGCCGGCGAAAATCACTGTGCGTGGCACCCATTCGGCGTCTGGCTCTTCGAGAATGCGGTTATAACGGGTGATGACGTGCAGCACATTCATTAGCTGACGTTTATATTCGTGGATACGCTTAATCTGCACGTCGAACAGGCTTTTCGGATCCACCACAATATTCAGCTTCTGGGCGATATACAGCGCCAGCCGCTTTTTGTTGTCCAGCTTGGCCTTGCGGATTGCCTGCAGGAAGCTCAGGTAATCCAGATTCTGTTTCAGTTCCGCCAGCTGGCTGAGATCAGAACGCCAGGTCTGGCCGATGGCATCGTCAATTACCGCTGACAGCGGTTTGTTGGCCAGTGCCAGCCAGCGGCGCGGCGTCACGCCGTTGGTTTTATTACAGAAACGGTCCGGATAAATACGGGCGAAATCAGCAAACAACGACTGCACCATCAGCTCGGAATGCAGCTCAGACACACCGTTAACTTTGTGGCTGGCGATGACCGCAAGCCATGCCATCCGCACTTTGCGGCCATTGCCTTCATCGATAATCGAAACGCGTGACAGCAGGCCGTTATCGTTGGGTATTTTCTCCGCCACTTCTTTGAGGAAGTGATCGTTAATCTGGAAAATAATCTCCAGATGACGCGGCAGGATTTTGCCGATCATGTCTACCGGCCAGGTTTCCAGCGCTTCGCTCATCAGCGTGTGGTTGGTGTAAGAGAACACGCTGCATACGGTTTGCCACGCGGCTTGCCACTCGAATTTATGCTCGTCGATTAACAGGCGCATCAGCTCAGGGATCGACAATACCGGGTGCGTGTCGTTGAGGTGGATGGCGATTTTATCGGCCAGATTGTCGTAAGTATGGTGCGTGGTGTAATGCCGGTTGAGAATATCCTGCACGGTCGCCGACACCAGAAAATATTCCTGACGCAACCGCAGCTCGCGGCCAGAATAAGTTGAGTCATCGGGATACAACACGCGGGACACGTTCTCAGAATGGTTTTTATCTTCCACCGCCGCGAAGTAATCGCCCTGATTAAATTTCCCCAGATTGATTTCGTTACTGGCCTGCGCGCCCCACAAGCGCAGCGTGTTGGTCGCGTCGGTGTCGTAGCCGGGAATGACCTGATCATAGGCGCAGGCGATGACCTCCTCGGTTTCCAGCCAGCGGGTTTTGATGCCTTCATGCTGCACCCGTCCGCCGAAACGCACTTTATAACGGGTATTGTAACGCTGGAATTCCCACGGGTTACCGTATTCCAGCCAGTAATCCGGCGCTTCTTTTTGCTCACCGTTGATGATGCTTTGCGCAAACATACCGTATTCATACCGGATGCCGTAACCGCGCCCCGGCAGCGCCAGCGTCGCCAGCGAATCAAGGAAACAGGCCGCCAGTCGTCCGAGTCCGCCGTTGCCTAAACCAGGGTCATTTTCTTCACCGATCAGTTCTTCGAGATCAAAGCCCATTTCATCAAGCGCGCTTTTCAGGTCGTCGTAAATACCCATCGCCAGCAACGCATTGGAAAGCGTCCGTCCAATCAGAAACTCCATCGACAGGTAATAAACCTGCCGGACGTCCTGTGAGGTTTGCGCCCGGTTAGAACGCAACCAGCGTTCCACCATGCGATCGCGCACCGCAAACAATGTGGCGTTCAGCCAGTCGTGTTGTGTCGCAATAGACGGATCTTTGCCGATGATAAACATCAGTTTATAGGCAATAGAATGCTTAAGCGCTTCGACACTGACTGTCGGTGAGTTGTAATTAAACGGTGAAGTCATAGCGTTACATTCCCGATCAAGTTAGCTACGTTCAGGGTCAGGACAGCAGGCGGTTATACAGGGTGATATATTCCTGCGCAGCCACCTTCCAGCCAAAATCAATACCCATGGCGTGTTGTTGGACGTGTCGCCAGTGTTTCGGTCGGCTCCACAAAACAAATGCCCGGCGGATCGCATTTCCCAGCGATTTCCCCGTTGCTTCTTCAAAGACAAAACCACTGGCTGTTCCGTCGGCCAGATTTTCCAGTGCACAATCGACCACCGTGTCGGCCAGCCCGCCGGTGCGGCGCACCAGCGGCAACGTACCGTATTTGAGGCCATATAATTGGGTTAATCCGCAAGGCTCAAAACGGCTCGGCACCATAATGACATCCGCCCCGCCGATAATGCGATGGGAAAACGCTTCGTGATAGCCGAGCTGCACGCCGACCTGGCCAGGGTTGTCCGCCGCGGCTGCCAGAAATGCCTGTTGCAGCACCGCGTCACCCGCGCCCAGCAGCGCCAGCTGACCGCCGCGTTCGAGTAAATCCGGCAAGGCTTCCAGCACCAGATCCAGCCCTTTCTGGCTGGTCAGGCGACTGACGACAGCAAATACCAGCCGCGAATCATCCACATCCAGCCCCATCGCCCGTTGCAGATAGGCTTTATTGACCGCTTTCGAGCGTAAATCCTCCGCGTCGTAACGCGCTGACAGCAGCACGTCATCACGCGGCTGCCAGATAGCATCATCGACGCCGTTAAGGATCCCCGTCAGCCGCCCTTGCATTTCACGTTCCAGCAGCAGCGATTCCATGCCATAGCCAAATTCCGGACGGGTGATTTCTTTCGCGTACGTTGGGCTGACGGTGGTCACGTGGTCGGAATAGAACAGACCGGCTTTCAGGAAAGATATCTGGCCGTAGAATTCCAGCCCGTGCATCTGAAAGAACTCGCGCGGGATATACAGCTCATCGAGATGATGCGCGCCAAACAATCCCTGAAACGCCAGATTATGTACGGTGAAAACCGTCCGCACCGGCGCATTACGGGCGCGGATATACGCGGAACATAGACCGGCGTGCCAGTCATGAGAGTGGACGATATCGGGTTGCCAGTGTGGATCGAAATTCAGTGCCAGTTCGCAGGCCATCCAGCTCAGCAACGCAAAGCGCAGATGGTTATCCGGATAGGCAAACGACGATTGATCGTGATACGGGCTGCCGGGACGGTCATACAATCCCGGCACATCAATCAGATAAATACCCACGCCATCAAAGTAACCCAGTGAAAGGGTGACATGCCCGGCAAAAGTTGCCAGCGTGCCAATCACCTGTGTTTCCCCCAGTCCTTTTTTGACGTCAGGGAAAGCCGGAATGAGCACGCGGACATCCGCGCCTTCCGCAATCTGAGCGGCGGGTAATGCACCGGCGACATCCGCAAGGCCGCCCGTTTTTAACAGCGGAAACAGCTCAGAACAAACATGTAAAACCTGCATTCGCGCTCCTGATTATCCCGGTCATCCCGGCGTTCACCGGGATGACGAAAAGTCGTACTTCTATCGTCTGTTTATAGTTTCGCCAGCATTGCGCGGGTCACCAGCACCACGCCACCTTCCGAACGGTAGAAACGGCGGCTGTCTTCATCGGCATTCTCACCAATCACCATGCCTTCAGGGATCTGACAAGCGCGGTCAATGACGCATTTGCGCAGACGGCATGAACGCCCCACATTCACATCCGGCAGGATGATGGCCGAATCGATATTGCAGAAAGAGTTGACGCGTACCCGCGGGAACAGCACGGAATGCACCACCACCGAACCGGAAACAATCACGCCACCGGCCACCAGCGAATTCATGGTCATGCCGTGGCTGCCTGAGCGATCCTGTACAAATTTGGCGGGCGGAAGCGGCTCCATGTGGGTACGGATCGGCCAGTCGCGGTCGTACATATCCAGTTCCGGCGTGACAGAAGCCAGATCCAGATTAGCGCGCCAGTAGGCATCGAGCGTGCCGACATCACGCCAGTACGGCGGCGCTTCATCGTTTTGCGTGACGCAGGAAAGACCAAACGGATGCGCGCGGGCGACGCCCTGACGGGTCAGTTTCGGGATCAGGTCTTTGCCGAAATCGTGGCTCGACTCTTCACTCGCCATGTCTTCTTCGAGCATGCGAAACAGATAGTCTGCATTAAAAATGTAGATGCCCATGCTCGCCAGCGCCATATCGGGATTGCCGGGCATCGGCGGCGGGTCTTTGGGTTTTTCGACGAAACTGGTGATGTGATAATCCTCAGTGACGCCGATAACACCGAATTCACTGGCCTCGGTGCGCGGCACTTCCAGGCAGGCGACGGTACATTCACCGCCCTTCTGCACGTGGTCGATCAGCATCCGCGAGTAGTCCATCTTGTAGATATGATCACCCGCCAGGATCACCACAAACTCGGCGTTATAGCGGCGGATGATATCCAGATTCTGATAAACCGCATCGGCGGTACCTTTGTACCAGTGCTCGGTGCTGTGGCGTTGCTGCGCCGGAAGTAAATCCACGAATTCGTTCATTTCTTCGTTAAGGAAAGACCAGCCGCGCTGGATATGCTGAACCAGCGTGTGTGACTGATATTGTGTAATCACGCCGATGCGACGAATGCCGGAGTTCAGGCAATTTGACAGGGCGAAATCAATGATGCGGAATTTTCCGCCAAAGTGAACGGCGGGTTTTGCCCGGGTTGCGGTTAAATCTTTCAGTCTTGAACCACGGCCCCCGGCAAGGATTAATGCCACGGATTTCAGCGGCAACTGCCTTGCCAGCATGACCGGGTCCCGGTTATCTAATGTCGCCATATCTGACTCCTTTGTTTTTATAATGACCGGCTCTGTGAAGTGAAATCTTGTAGGACACAGAGGGTTTTTGCTGCTGCCCGCCATTGCGAGCCTTCCATGACACGCCGGGGTTCCTCATCAAAAAGCACGCTGTTGAACGGTGCCACTGGCTGCCAGTTTCCCGGCGGCAGGTGCAAATCCACCTCGTGCAGCGAGGCATTAACGATAACCAACCAGCGCTGTGACAGGCAGATTTGCAGCCACTGCTGCGGCCCCTGCTCCCAGTCGCCGGGGCTCATCGGTTGCCCCTGTTGATTCAGCCATTGCACGTCATCGCTGCCTTCCTGCCACCAGCGGTTTTGCGTCAGTGCCGGAATTTTCCGGCGCAACGCAATCAGCGCGCAGGTATAGGCTGTCAGGCTTTCATCGGCGTTCTCCCAGTCAAGCCAGGTCAGCGGATTGTCCTGACAGTAGGCATTGTTGTTGCCCGACTGGCTGTTGCCGAGTTCATCACCGGCCAGCAACATCGGCGTGCCCTGTGACAAACAGAGCGTCGCCAGCAAGGCACGCTGGCTGAGACGGCGCTGCTGTAATACGCCTTCAGACGCCGCAAGCCCTTCTTCACCGTGGTTTTGGCTGAAATTTTCGTTATGGCCGTCGCGATTTTCTTCACCGTTGGCCTGGTTATGTTTCTGGTTAAAACTGACGAGATCGCGCAACGTGAAGCCGTCGTGCGCCGTCAGCATGTTGATGCAGGCGTAAGGCTCACGCTGCGCGGGGTTGAACTTGTCGGCGGAGGCGGCAAAACGCCCGGCAAACTGCCCCAGAGAAAGATCGCCATGCAGCCAGAACTGGCGCATATCGTCGCGCCACACATCACTCCATTCGGCAAAGGGTGCGGGGAAATTTCCGAGCTGATAGCCCCCGGCCCCGATATCCCACGGCTCGGCAATCAGTTTGATTTTCGAGAGGATGTCATCGTGTTTAATGGCCAGGAACAACGGCGATTGTGCGGTGAATTCCGGCGTTCTGCCGAGAACTGTCGCTAAATCAAAACGGAAGCCGTCAACATGACATTCACGTACCCAGTAATGCAGGCAATCGAGGGTCCAGGCGATCATGTCCTCGTCCATCAGCCGTATCGTGTTGCCGCAGCCGGTCATGTTGTTGTCGGAACCGTCGTCGTTAAGCCAGTACCCGCTGGCGTTATCAATGCCACGAAACGAAATAAACGGCCCGTCGATATCCAGCTCAGCGCTGTGGTTGAACACCACATCGAGGATCACTTCAATACCCGCCTGATGCAGTGCTTTAACCGCCGATTTAAATTCATTCAGCGCCGATACACCGCCCAGCCCGCTGGCGTAACGCGGTTCAACCGCGCACGGTGCCAGCACGTTGTAGCCCCAGTAATTACTCAGTCCAAGGTGTTGCAGGCGTGGTTCGTCGGCATGATGCTGCACCGGCAAAAGTTCTATCGCGGTGACGCCCAGATGCTGCAAATATTCAAGCATCACCGGATGCGCCAGCCCGGCATAGGTGCCGCGAAGGGCTGCCGGAATATGGGGATGCTGGCGAGTGAGGCCGCGCACATGCGCCTCGTAAATCACCGTTTCACCCCAGGGTTTCGCGGGCGGTTGATCATCACCCCAGTCGAAATTTCCGGCGACCACCACGGATTTCGGCGCAACCACGGCGCTGTCTTTATCGTCGGGCGCATCGGTGCCGCCGGTGAACCGTGCGTTGTCGAGCAGTACGCCGTCAATCGCACGTGCGCTCGGGTCGATCAGCACTTTCTTCGGGTTAAACCGGTGACCCTTTTTCGGGTCGAACGGTCCGTAAACCCGGTAGCCGTAGCGTTGTCCGGCTTTCAGCCCCGGCACAAATCCATGCCAGAGATGGCCGGTGCGCCCGGTCAAAGGCAAATGTTGCTCGCTGCCGGTCTCATCAAAAAGACAGAGTTCCACTTTTTCCGCATGTGCAGAGTACAGGCAAAAATTGACGCCACTATCTCTGAGATGCGCACCAAAAGGTGCGGGCAGACCGGGACCGAGCTGTTTCATTACGCCTCCCTTCGCAAATAAACCGTCGCCAGCGGCGGAATAGTCACGCTGATCGAATGGTCACGCTGATGATGGCCAATATTTTCACTGTAAATATCGCAGCCGTTGCCGACATTACTGCCACGGTAGAAATGCGAATCGGTATTGAGGATTTCGTGATAACGCCCAGGCTGACTGATGCCTATGCGATAATGCTCACGCGGAACCGGCGTAAAGTTACTGATGACGATCACTTCACCGCCATTTTCGTCACGGCGGGCAAAGGCGAAAATCGAGTTTTCGTGATCGTCGACCACCAGCCATTCGAAACCGCGCGGGTTGTAATCGAGCTCATACAACGGCGCATTGGCCTGATAGGTCTGGTTCAGGTCGCGTACCAGATGTTGTACGCCGCTGTGCCAGCCGCTTGGATCGTCAAGCAGATGCCAGTCGAGGCTGGCGTCAAAATTCCACTCACGCCCCTGCGCAAATTCATTGCCCATAAACAGCAGTTTCTTGCCCGGATGTGCCCACATAAAGCCGTAGTAAGCGCGCAGGTTGGCGAACTTCTGCCACACATCGCCGGGCATTTTATCCAGCAAGGATTTTTTACCGTGTACCACTTCGTCGTGGGACAGCGGCAATATGAAGTTCTCGCTGTAAGCGTAAAGCACGCCGAATGTCATGAGGTTGTGATGATATTTGCGGTGAACCGGATCAAGCTGCATATAGGTCAGGGAATCGTGCATCCAGCCCATATTCCACTTGTAATGGAAACCCAGCCCGTTAGCATCCGGCGGCATGGTGACGCCGGGATAATCGGTCGATTCTTCCGCCAGCGTCACCGCACCGCCGAGTTCACGACCAATGGTCTGGTTGGTGTATTTCAGGAAGGAAATGGCTTCGAGGTTTTCGCGGCCACCGTAATAATTCGGGATCCACTCCCCGGCTTTACGGCTGTAATCGCGGTAAATCATGGAAGCCACCGCATCGACACGCAGGCCGTCAATGCCAAACCGTTCAATCCAGTAAAAACCATTGCCTGCCAGATAGTTACGCACTTCATGGCGGCCATAGTTATAAATCAGCGTGTTCCAGTCCTGATGATAACCTTCACGGGGATCGGCATATTCGTACAGCGCGGTGCCGTCAAACTGCGCTAAACCATAGGTGTCGCTCGGAAAATGTCCCGGCACCCAGTCGAGAATGACGTTCAGCCCGGCGTTATGCGCGGCCTCGACAAAGGCTTTGAATTCCATCGGCGTGCCGAAACGACGGGTCGGCGCATACATGCCAAGCGGCTGATAACCCCAGCTCCCGTCGAACGGATGTTCGTTGACCGGCATCAGTTCGATGTGCGTAAAACCCATCCATTTGGCATATGAGACTAATTGCTCGGCCAGTTCACCATAGCTGAGCCAGAAATTATCATCGGTATGACGACGCCAGGAACCCAGGTGCACTTCATACACGGAAACCGGCTGATTCAGCGCATTGGCTTTCTTTCGGCTTTCTGAATGCGGCACAACATCCGGTAATTTACGCACGCACGAGGCAGTATCCGGACGCATCTGCGCCTCAAAAGCATAAGGGTCGGCGCGCAGGCTGACATGCCCGCGGCAGTCGATAATTTCGAATTTATACAGTTGACCTTCGCGGACGGCGGGAATGAAGAGTTCCCAGATACCATTTTCACGGCGCTGGCGCATCGGGTGTCGGCGGCCGTCCCAGAAGTTGAATTCACCCACGACGGAAACCCGCGTGGCGTTCGGTGCCCAGACGGCAAAACTGACACCCTCGACGTCATCCAGCGTTTGCAGATGTGCGCCGAGTTTTTCGTATGGCCGCAGGTGCGTGCCTTCTGCCAGCAACCAGATATCCAGTTCCTGCAACAATGTGCCGAACCGGTACGGATCGTCAATCACATGCAGATTCTCGCCCCAGCGGACTTCCAGCTTGTAACGAAAGGCATTTTTACGCCGCGGGATCAGGCCGACAAAGAAACCGCGATCATCGTAACGACGCAGTTCCGCCACCTGTTTACCTTTTTCTACATCAATAACCCAGACCTGATCCGCATCCGGCAACAGGGCACGCACTTCCAGCCCGGCGGCCACAGAATGCATACCCAAAAGAGAAAAAGGATCAGCGTAGTGGCCAGATATAATTTGGTTAATGACGTGCTGATCGGGAAGTACAGACATGTATTTCGTCCTATGATTAATTAAATCAATAAATCCAATAAAATCATTCAGGTATTCAATACGAAACGTGATCCCAGTGTGCTCCCCTTTTTATCGCCGCTTTGTGATCCGGCTGTGTTTCGGTTTTGCCAAAAAGTGCGCGATGACGCTTACGCTCACAATTTCCAAATAAGTGCTTATTTCAGCTTCTCAAAGAGGCATAGCTCTTCTACTAAGCATAGACAAAGGTTCGAAAAATCAGCGGGAAGAAACCGATGAATTTTTCGCAAAATGAAATACAGAGAGTTGCGCTGGAAAAAGGCAGATAAACGGTGAAGTGATTGATGACAGAATCAAAAACGGGACACCGTGCTGGTGTCCCGCAGGGAAATCTTTACAAAGAAAACAGGGCAGTTTTCAATATTGCATCGCGTTAGAGAAGAATACGCAGCATGCGGCGTAAAGGCTCTGCCGCGCCCCACAGCAGCTGATCACCCACGGTGAATGCAGACAGATATTGCGGGCCCATATTCAGTTTACGCAGACGGCCGACCGGTGTGTTCATGGTGCCGGTGACAGCCGCTGGCGTCAGTTCACGCATCGACAGTTCGCGGTCATTTGGGATCACGCGAACCCAGTCATTATGCGAAGCCAGCATCTGTTCGATTTCCGGAATTGACACGTCTTGTTTCAATTTCAGCGTGAAAGCCTGGCTGTGACAACGCAGCGCGCCGATACGAACACACAGGCCATCCACCGGAATAATGCTGGAAGTGCCGAGAATTTTGTTGGTTTCCGCCTGACCTTTCCATTCTTCTTTGGTCTGGCCGTTATCGAGCTGTTTGTCGATCCACGGGATCAGACCGCCCGCCAGCGGAACACCGAAATTATCGGTTGGCAACGTACCGCTGCGGGTCAGCGCGGTCACTTTACGTTCGATGTCCAGAATGGCGGAAGCCGGGTTTTCCAGCTCTTTCGCCACGCTGCTATGCAGCATACCCATCTGGGTCAGCAGTTCACGCATGTGACGCGCTCCGCCGCCGGAAGCTGCCTGGTACGTGGCAACAGACGCCCACTCGATCAGGTCATTCGCAAACAGGCCGCCGAGCGACATCAGCATCAGGCTGACGGTGCAGTTACCGCCCACAAAGGTTTTAATGCCTTTGTCGATGCCCTGATGGATCACTGCGCTGTTCACCGGGTCAAGGATGATTATCGCGTCATCTTCCATTCTCAGAGAGGATGCTGCGTCAATCCAGTAGCCAGACCAACCGATTTCACGCAGCTTAGGATAGATTTCATTGGTATAATCGCCGCCCTGACAGGTGATGATAATGTCCAGCGCGCTCAGAGCGTCCAGATCATAGGCATCCTGCAAGGTTCCGGACTGACCCGTGAAAGAAGGCGCGGCCTGACCGTGCTGAGAGGTGGAGAAGAATACCGGACGGATAGCGTCGAAATCGCGTTCTTCAATCATGCGTTGCATGAGTACAGAACCGACCATCCCGCGCCAGCCAACGAAACCTACATTTTTCATAATATCTGTCCTGCCCTGAGGGTGATAACTGCTTAAAACGGCTTGAACGCGCGTTTGCACTAAGTTAGTGCCTGTTTTGATGCACTGTGCCCCGTTAACGCGCTGGTCTACCACCTTACAAAATGTAGTAGAAGTGGCAAGTGAATTTAATCAATAGTGCAGCTTTTAATAGCAGCGCAACTTATAACAGGCATTTTTTCTGAGGTAGTCATGACCGAAATGATTTCAGCAACCATTTTGCTGTTTTTAATTATGGATCCGCTGGGCAACTTACCGATTTTTATGTCGGTTTTAAAACATCTCGACCCGAAACGTCGCCGGGTCGTGTTAATCCGCGAAATGCTGATCGCACTGATCCTGATGCTGATTTTCCTGTTCGCCGGGGAAAAAATCCTGTCGTTCCTGAATTTACGTACCGAAACCGTGTCGATTTCCGGCGGTATTATTCTGTTCCTGATTGCTATCAAAATGATTTTCCCGTCAGAAGAGAAAAGCAGCAGCGGCCTGCCAGCCGGTGAGGAACCCTTCCTCGTACCGATGGCCATCCCGCTGGTTGCTGGCCCGTCGATTCTCGCGACGCTGATGCTGCTTTCGCACCAGTATCCGAATCAGATGAGTCATCTCACGCTGGCGCTGTTTATCGCCTGGGGCATGTCGATGGCGATCCTTCTGCTGTCGAACTTGTTCCTGCGCCTGCTCGGCGACAAAGGCGTCAGCGCCCTCGAACGCCTGATGGGCCTGATTCTGGTGATGCTCTCAACACAGATGTTCCTTGATGGGATCAGGGCGTATCTGAAGATTTAGCAGCAGAAAAAACGAAAAAGGCGAGCCACGCGTCTCGCCTTTTTTACATCTGTTTTAAATCGTTTTAAGCGTCTGGATAATTTGCGGATTCAGTTCGAGCATTTTCAATAATTTCAGCGCAGCGCCATTCGGCAAACGCTTTTGTTGTTCCCACGCCTGCACCAGCGAAGGAGATACACCGAGCAGTCGGGCAAATTCATCCTGCTTAATTCCCGCCTTTGTACGGATTTGTTTTACTTCGGGCATGGCAACACGCGTGATATGCGCAGGTGTCATTTCGCCTTTATGGATAGCGACCATCTCTTCAGCGGATTGTCGCAATTCTTCAAAGAATTCTTTCGTCATGGTCTATCTCCTGTGTCACGACAGACTTCGTACAATGTTTTTCAAAATCAATTTTTCGCTTTCCGTCAGTGAGTCTTTCTCACTCTTCGGATAAACCAGCAGCATGAAAATCTGACCGTCAGCGCACAGGTAATAATAAATCGCCCGCACACCCGCACTTTTTCCACGCCTTTGATGACCCCAGCGGATTTTTCTGCATCCACCTGTGCCGACAATCAAAGCCCCTGCGTCGGGATAATGGGTGAGGTATTCCTGAAACTGGCGATATTCCTCCTCAGTCAGCAGCTCTTTGCATTTGCGRCTAAAGGTCGGGGTTTCGATAAACTCCAGATATTCCATATGACTCATTCCATGACTCAAGATGGCTGAATAATACTCTCACAGGGTAAGAGTTCAACGCGAGGTTTTTCTCGTCAGAAACGAAAAAGGCGAGCCACGCGGCTCGCCTTTTATATGCTAACAATTTGTCGTCAGACGACCATCGACAACAGCAGACATCCCGCCAGACCGCACAGGGAAATGATGGTTTCCAGCACAGACCAGGATTTGAAGGTTTCGACAATGCTCAGGTTGAAATATTCCTTGAACAACCAGAAGCCCGGATCGTTGACGTGCGAGAAAATCACGCTGCCGGAACCGACGGCGATCACCATCAGTTCAGGGCTGACGCCCGTGGTGGCGATCAGTGGCGCGGCAATACCGCCCGCAGTAATCGCTGCCACGGTAGCAGACCCCAATGCGATACGCAGAACCGCCGCAATGGACCAGGCCAGCAGGATTGGCGAGAGCGTGCTGCCGTCCATCAGAGCTGCAATGTATTTTTCAATACCGCTGTCCACCAGCACCTGTTTAAACGCACCGCCGCCGCCGATGATTAACAACATCATCGCGATGATTTTGATGGAATCGGTCACAGTTGCCATCACATCTTCCATCTTACGGCCACGGTTCAGACCGAAAGTGAAGATAGCGATCAGCACCGCAATCAGCGTTGCCATCACCGGGTCGCCGAAGAATTCAGCATACGCCAGCACCGGATGCCCTTTCGGCAGGATCATTTCGCAAAGTGCGCGGAATGCCATCAGAATAACCGGCACCAGTGAAGTCGCGACGCTGACGCCAAAGCCCGGCATCTCTTCTTCCGTGAAGGTTTTCGGGTTAAACAGACCTTCAGGCACCGGTTTGTCGATACCTTTCAGGAAGCGCGCATACACCGGCCCTGCCAGAATCACCGTCGGCACCGCCAGCAGTGAACCAAACAGCAGTGTTTTACCCATATCCGCATGGAAAATCGTCGCAATCGCCGTCGGACCAGGGTGCGGAGGCAGGAACCCGTGTGTAACGGATAACGCAGCCGCCATCGGAACCCCGACATACAGCAATGGTAAACGCGCCGCCGCGGCCACAGTGAAGACCAGTGGCAACATCAGCACGAAACCGACTTCATAGAACAGGGCAAACCCGACGATGAAACCTGTCAGCACGATCGCCCACTGAATGTGCTCACGGCCAAACTTTTCGATAAGGGTGGTCGCGATACGTTGTGCGCCACCGCAATCCGCCAGCATTTTACCGAGCATGGCACCGAAGCCCATGATCAGCGCAAGACTGCCAAGCGTCCCGCCTACCCCGTTTTTGATCGAGGTGATAACCTTATCGACCGGCATTCCCTGCATAATCCCCACCGCCAGCGCGACAAGAATCAGTGCAATGAAGCCATTAAGCTTAAATCGGATCATAAGTAACAACAGCAGTGCGACACCCACCGCTACAATAACTAATGGCATATTCTTCCCCTCACGCTGTCACCCGGGTATGACTAAAAACCGGGTGAAGCATTGTTTTTAATTTTCAAGATGTTGTAGGAATTAACAGTGCTACGGGTACAGACCGCGACCGCTAAAACAGCAGTGCATTCCTTTGTGATATTAGTCACATCTCCATTTGTTACCGGTATCATGATACCGGTAACATGGTAATATTAGGACTCACTACGCAGTCAAAATGTTCATTTTGGGATAGAGATCATACTTATGGCAGGACAAAGCATCATTCTGATGGGCGTGTCAGGCAGCGGTAAATCCACCGTCGGCGCGGCACTGGCCCGTGAAATTAACGCGAAATTTATCGACGGCGATGATCTTCATCCCCGCGCCAATATTCAAAAGATGGCCAGCGGCACGCCACTGAACGACGATGACCGCGCGCCGTGGTTATTACGCCTCAACGACGCGGCTTACAGCCTGCGCCATAAAAATGAAACCGGCATCATTGTCTGTTCTGCACTGAAGCGTCGCTACCGTGACGCCCTGCGTAAAGACAACGAAGGCATGGTGTTCATCTACATGAAAGGCAGTTTTGAAGTGATCGCCGAGCGCCTTAAAGCGCGTGCCGGACATTTCATGCCGACCGATTTACTGCGCAGCCAGTTCGATGCGCTCGAAGAACCGGGCGAAGACGAACCGGATGTGTTGCGCGTGAATATCGATCACAAGTTTGAAGGTGTGGTAGATCGCTGTATCGCGGCTTTGAAGACGGTACAGAAGTAAGACTTTAAAAAGCCACAGGTGAGCCGTCGGTGGCGCAGCCAATTTGGATTCGGATGGAGCACAGGCCCCGGAGCGTACACGTAGTACGTGAGGAGGACGAGCACCACCCGGATTCAAAGTGGCAAGTAAACCAGGCTCAACAAATCAAATACTTCCACCCGCAGAAATCGTAAACCCTACATCCACCATTCTCGGCACCACTTCTTCGCCGCGAAGTCTCGCCAGCAGACGTTCGGCGGAGATTTGCCCCATTCTTTCGCGCGGTGTCAGCACGCTGGCGAGTGGTGGCTCCATCGCCTGCCCCATGTTGTGCCCATGAAAACCGGCAATCGCCATTTGTGAAGGGATTTTCAGCCCCTGGCGCTGACATTCAAAAAATGCGCCCGCCGCGAGGTCATCGTTGGTACAGAAAATACTGTCGATTTGTGGCCAGTCTTTTTGCGCCTGACGCAGTAATTCCGCGCCGCCACTGTAACTGGAAGAACGGCTGGTCATCACACTGTAAGGCTCCAGACCGGATTCACGCATCGCCTGTTCGTAACCCTGCTGTTTGATAATGGTTCGCTCATCCTGACGAGCGCCGAAATACACCACATGACGATGGCCGCGCGCGATAATTTGTTGCGTCATCTGCCGCGCGGCTTCGAAGTTGTTGAAGCCGACCGCCAGATCCACACACGGCGACACACAGTCCATCATCTCCACCACCGGAATACCGGCCACTTCAATCATCTTCAGCGTACGCGCGGTGTGATGGCGTTCGGACAAAATCAGTCCGTCGATATTGTAGGAAAGCAGTGAAGTCAGACGCTGTTCTTCGCGCTCCTGGCTGTAGCCGTAGTGCGCCAGCATGGTCTGATAACCGTGGATATCAGTCACGCTTTCGATGCCGCGCAGCACTTCCGCAAACACCTGGTTGGTCAGCGACGGCAGCAGCACACCGATGGCGCGGCTTTTAGCGTTAGAAAGAATGTCCGGTGCGCGGTTGGGGATGTAGCCCAGCTCGTCGAGCGCCGCAGAGATTTTTTCCTGCAACGCGCCGGAAACCTGTTCAGGGTTACGCAAATAACGGCTGACCGTCATTTTGGTGACGCCCACCTTGTCGGCAACATCCTGGAGTACGGGTCTTTTTTTCTTCATATTCATCAAAGAGATGGGCCGCTGAAAAGGTTAAGGGATCAGAGAGTGATGTTAGCAAACAATCGCGCAGGCGGATATCCGTTGCTGCGCGACATGAGAGGTTTATCAGGAAGGTAACGAAAGCTGGCCGCGAACCGGTGCGCTGGGATTGGCGGAGAACTGGCCGGTCAGCAGCGCCATCGCGCGTTGTGCCAGGGTTTCCAGCGGATAGGCAATCGCCGGAACAGCAGAAACGCCCGGTGGCAGCGTACTGTCGAGACTGAACACCATCACATTTTCAGGCACAGCGCGCCCGTGCAGGGCGAGCTGACGGAGTGCATCCTGCGCGGTGGCATCGTCCGGCACCAGCAACGCATTGAACGGCACGTTCTGTGCCAGCAGTTTCGTCAGCGCATCTGCGCCGCTGTGCTCCAGCCGCCGGTCGTAAGGCAGCAGGAATTTCTCCAGTGCCAGATGATATCCCTGCAAGATTTGTCCGGCGGTTTCGCTGTTTTCCGCGTTGATCAGGGCAATCTGCCGGCGCCCTTGTTTGAGCACATACTGACAGGCAGTTTCGGCGGCAAAGCTGCGGTCAAAGTGAATGCTGCGTGCTGAATCCGCATCCAGACAATCAATGGTGATCACGTTTTCCGGCAATGCCGGCAGCGGAAAGCGCGCACCGATCACAATCATCGCGTCGCACAGACCGCGGCCAATTTCAGCTACGGAATGCGTCAGGCTCGCTGCGTCGGTGGCAAAGCGCAGCAGCAGATACTTCTGATTCAGCCGCAACTCTTTTTCCAGCGCGTGGAGATAACCGGTGGACTGATTGATGTTTTCGGTCGCACAAATCACGCCGATACAACCGGTAGACTGCGTGGACAGCGACTGCGCAATCACGCTCGGTTTATATTGCAGTGTTTCCACCGCCTGCATCACAGCCAGGCGGCTTTCTTCTTTGACACCGCGGCTGCCACTCAGGACACGGGACACCGTCGCTTTCGACACCTTCGCCAGCCGCGAAACGTCGTTAATGTTTGCCATGTCTTTCCTTGTGTTAATCGAAACCGTTATTTTTAGACACCGCCGCGAACCATTCGCCGCTTTTCTTCACCGTACGCTTCTGCGTTTCCAGATCCAGCTGGATGAAACCATACCGGTTTTTATAGGCATTCATCCATGACCAGCAATCAATAAATGTCCACATGTGATAACCCAGACAACCACTGCCTTCCTGCAAGGCGCGGTGCAACCATTTCAGGTGCCCGCTGACAAACTCGATGCGGTAATCATCATCAATCCGCCCCGCCTGTTCAAAGCGCAGTTCATTTTCCACACCCATGCCGTTTTCGGAAATGAAACAGCGCGGATTACCGTAGTTTTCACGCAGATTGGTCAGAATATCGTAAATGCCCTGCTCGTAGATTTCCCAGCCACGGTGCGGGTTCATTTTACGTCCCGGCATGACATAGTTATCGAAGAACCATTCCGGCATAAACGGACTTTCCGGATTAACCATACTGTCGCGGCACTGAATACGGCGCGGCTGGTAATAGTTGATGCCGAGTAAATCCACCACACCCTGTTGCAGCAGTGCTTTATCGCCCTGCTGGCAGGCCGGAAGCTGATCGTATTTGTTCAGCAATTCCACCAGTTCCTGCGGATATTCACCGCGCAGCGCCGGATCGAGGAAGCTGCGGTTAAACATCAGGTCCGCAATGTTAGCGGCTTTCAGGTCAGCCGGATTCTGTGACCGCGGATAAGACGGCGTAAGGTTAAGAATAATGCCGATTTCACCGCCAGAATTGCGGGCGCGATAGGCCTTCACCGCCAGCGAATGGGCCAGCATAGTGTGATACGCCACGGTGGCAGCCCGTTTGAAATCCACCACGTTCGGGTAATGGAAATCATACAAATAGCCGCCTTCCACCGGCACCACCGGTTCGTTGAACGTAAACCAATGCTTCACGCGGTCACCGAACAGCTCGAAACAGGTATCGGCGTATTTTGCGTAAGCCTGCACGACGTCGCGGTTTTCCCAGCCGCCGATTTCCTGCATCGCCATCGGCATATCAAAGTGGAACAGATTGATAAACGGCTGTACGCCCTGCGCCAGCATTTCGTCGATCACCTGGTTATAAAACGTGACCGCTTCCTGATTCACTTCACCACGCCCGTTGGGGATCAAACGCGCCCAGGAAATCGAGGTGCGGAAGGTGTTGTGATTGAGCTGTTTCAGCAGCGCGATATCTTCGCGCCAGTTTTTGTAAAACGTCGAGGTATCCTGCGGACCGACGTCATTGTGAAAACGCGTCGGCTGTTGTGAATACCAGTGATCCCACACCGTCGCGCTTTTTCCGTGGCTCAGGGTTTCACCTTCCGTCTGCGGCGCTGAACTGGCACTGCCCCACCAGAATTCTTTTGGAAATGCGTATTTCATCGTCATCCTCGCTGTCCGTTAGCTTTACGTTTTTAACTGATGTTTAACTGTTTGCCGGCACGGCATTGCCCGCCGTCTGTGCCAGGGCTTTTTCCGCTTCCTGTTTCAGCAACGTACGTTCATAGGCTTTCAGGAACGGATAGTACATAACGGCTGATAACACCATACAGAACAGGCACATAATTACCGGGCTGAATGCCCAGTTTGCGGCCCATGACGCACCGATTGGCGCAGGCGTTGTCCAGGGTGTGAGCGAGACCACCTGCGCGACCCAGCCGAGTTTGGTGGCGGTGTAAGCAAAAATAGCGTTCAGCATCGGCACCAGCGTAAACGGCAGGAAGAATACCGGATTCATGATAATTGGCGTGCCAAACAGGATCGGTTCATTGATGTTAAAGAAGCTCGGCACCACCCCCATCCGGCCAATGGTGCGCAGGTGCACGGCCTTGCTGCACAGCAATAAAATCGCCAGCGGTAAGGTCGACCCCACGCCGCCAATTAACAGATAGTGATCCCAGAATCCTTGCAGATAAATGTGTGGCAATGGCGCACCGGCCTGCAACGCCGTCTGGTTGAGTGCCAGATTGGTCATCCAGAACGGGTTCATGATGCCGGTGACAATCAGCGCGCCATGAATCCCCGCAAACCACAGTACCTGACAGATAAACACTGAAATCAAAATCGCTGGCAGGGAATCCGACGCAGAAACCAGCGGTGCCAGCAAATGCATGATGGCTTCCGGAATAATCATGCCGGTGGTGGACTGAATAAACAGGTTCAGCGGGTGCAGCGTGGCGACAATCGCCACCACCGGGATCAGAATTTCAAACGAGCGCGCCACGCCGGTCGGCACTTCTTTCGGCAGGCGGATGGTGATATTGCGGCGCTTGAGCAGCGCATACACTTCGGCGGCATAAATCGCCGTCAGGATCGCGGTGAAAATGCCTTCGCCGGAGAAATACTGCGTCGAGATTTGTTTGTCATGATACGGCGCAGCCACCAGCAGAAACGCCATAAACGCCAGTAAACCGGTCATGATCGGATCAAGCTTGTAGTGTTTGCCGAGGCTTGCGCCAATGCCTACCGAAATAAAAAACGTCATCACGCCCATGCTCAGATACCACGGCAACATCAGCTGCTCGCGGTATTTCAGCGACAGATCCAGCCACCCGCGCGCAAATCCCATGGTGGTATCCGGCGAGAATGGCGGGAAAATAAAGACCAGCATGAACGAGCCGATAATCATAAAAGGCAGCGCAGCGATAAAGCCGTCGCGGATGGCGATCACATGCCGCTGCTGGCCAACGCTGCCCGCCAGGGGCGTGATGTGTTTTTCGATGACGTTAACCATCGCCTGATAAAGGCCACTCATACGCGGCTTCCTTCCTGTGCGATCAGGCCATAAGCGAAGTCGAGCACGTTGTCACCGCGCTGCATGCCGTAATCCATCATGTTGATGGTTTCGACCGGAATGTTGAATTCTGCCGCTCTGGCAGATAAATCAGCCTGCATGTAACGCACCTGAGGTCCGAGCAGTACCACCTGATAATCACGGAATTTTTCATCAAACTCGCTGGCACCGAATGCATCAATCTGCACCTCTTCTCCGCGTTCCGCCGCCACTTCTTTCATCTTGCGCACCAACAAACTGGTCGACATCCCCGCCGAACAACAAAGCATGATTCTTTTCATTTTGCTTCACTCCGAGATGATTAATGTTCTGCCCTTTTTAGCCTGTTGAGGGTATTTGAGGCTTTATGGAAACCGGTTTCCATGGCTTCAGGGAAAATGTGCGAACCTGTTCATAAAATTTCACGGTGATTGTCCGGCAATGTGAAACGTTTCACATTTTGCGCATTTTTCATTCGCGCAGTAAGAAACTCACGCTACAGGAAAAACCAGATAACAATTATCATGGAGGGATTAAATTACTCATCAGCAGGATATTTAAAACCGTCAAAAATCAAAATAAAACCTGATTAATATCACGCACTATGTGATGTTAAAAATTGATATGGAATGATTTTGTCGGTGGGAAATTAATCAATACATTGTCCGGCATTCACCGCTTATTATCTTTAAGGAATGCCTGATGCCGGCGTTTAACACCTGTAAAATTACACGATGTATTCTGCTGGCGTGTTGCCTGCCCAATATTGCCGTCATGAGCGCCAGTGCGGCAAATTACACCCTGCCACTGCTGCTGACGAACAATCAAAAGCTGACCTTATCCACCAAGGATAACGAAAATATTGTCGCCGATAACCCGTTGATAAAATATGGCATTATGGTCAATAACGGCGCAGAACTGACGTTCCTGGCTAACACGTTCAACGCTTCCGGCAGCCAGCTTGGCTCCTCGCTTGTCGCGCAAAATGGCGGTGTCATTAATATCGGGAAAGATTCCGTGATTAATCACAACAGTCAATCCGGGGAAATTTCCCATGCGGTGACGATACAAGATGCAGGCAGTGTTTTAAATATCAACGACGCGACCCTTAATTCTAACAGTGCGGCAGTGGTGATTAATAATAACGCCACCGCGAATATGATTAATACCACAATTAACGCCAATAATGCGGATAATGCCGTTGAGGTGAATAATGGCGCCACGCTGAATGCCACCGGGCTGGCTGTTAATCATCTTTCGGGAATGTCCAGCAGTTCGGCAATAGCCATCAACAATGCCGATGCCACATTACTGAATACGTCAATTTTATCTCAGGTTCGCCAGGGGATAAGTATCGACGGGTCCGCTGACCGCTTCTCAAATGTCACTTATGATCGCGGAACCATCATCACAGAGAAAGATCAGAGCAATGCCGTGATATTGTCATTCGGTAATTTACAAATGAAGAATGTCGACATCCACACCTCCGGGCAATATGGCAACGGCGTGATGCTGGAAAACGACAGCAATGTACGGATCAACGGCGGATCCATTACCACGAAGGCGACGTCCACTAACGGCATAACATTCCTCGGCGCTAACAACCTGATTCTGGAAAATGAACTGCTTATTTCCACACCGGGCAATGCCTCCGTCGGCCTGTCACTGAGCGGCGCCCCCATGACAGACGATCAGTGGCAAAACGTTCGCATTGATAACGCGACCATAAACAGCGGCAATATCGGCATCAGCAAGATTTACAACGGTAATGCGCAAGTGATCATCGAAAACGCCGCCCGCATTGTCGGTATTAACGCGGCCATGACCTTTGCCGATAACGGCACCAGTACGGTGAATGTCAGCGGTAAAAGCCAGATTATCGGCAATATTATCAATGCGACGACGGCGAAAACCGATGTCACACTGGATGCCTCCGTGCTGACCGGCTCGGTACAAAACCTCAATTCACTGGCGCTGAATAATCAGTCGGTGTGGAATCTGACTGGCGATTCCGTGCTCGGGGATTTATCGCTCGATAACAGCCTGATGAACTTCACCCAACCGCAGCAGGGGGCATTCCACACACTTACCGCCAGCACGCTTTCCGGCAACGGTGCCCTGAATTTCAACACGCAACTGGGCAGCGATAATTCCCCCACCGATTTACTGCATGTTCAGGGTAACGCCAGCGGCAATTTTGGGGTGCTGGTGCGCAATGCCGGGGGCAATGGTGCGCTGACGACAGGCGACGGGATCCGTCTGGTGCAGGTGGATGGGGATGACACATCGTCGCTGAAATTGCTGAGAAAAGTCAGTGCGGGGGCATACGATTATTATCTCTATAAAGGCGGCAGTACGTCGCCAAAAGACTGGTATCTGCGCACCTGGCTCGAACCGGTGCCGCCGCCGGAACCAGTGCCTGATCCTGACCCGACACCGGAGCCCACACCGCAACCTGCACCCACACCTAAACCGGTGATCGCCTACCGGACGGATGTCGTGGGTTACATTGCCGCGCCCTTCCTTAACCGGCAGTACGGCTTTAGCTCAATGGGGTCTTATCACGAACGTACCGGCGATAGCGTCAAACGTGCTCAGGATGGCACATGGGCACGCGTCGGCGGATCGCATGATAATTATGATGTAGGTCGCTTCAGTTTTGACAGCGACATTCGTTATATCCAGATCGGCAAGGATTTGTATCAGGATGAGACACCGCGCGGGAATAATGTGCATGCCGGGGTGATGATTTCGCTGGGGGATCAGAAAACCAGCAGCTCGGACAGCGCCCGCGGGCTGGTCGGTGAATCCACCGATACCGGAGATGTGTCTACCGATGCTTACGGCATTGGCGGCTATTACACCGTGAAGACCGACAGCGGCGCGTATCTGGATTTCGTCGGGCAAGTCACCGATTACCACACCGAATTCCAGAGTGAAACGGAAGCTAAACAGGACGGCTACGGCGTGGCGCTTTCAGCGGAAAGCGGCATTCCCTTTGCAATAACCCAAAGCTGGAGGCTCGAACCCCAGGCGCAGGTGATTTATCAGTATCTGCATATGAGAGGGTTCAATGACGGTATTGCCGCGGTAGCGAAAACCGCCGACAACAGCGTACAGGCACGCGGCGGTTTGCGGCTTTCTCATCAGCCTCAGGTAGATCAGCCCAACATTACGCCATACCTGAATATCGACGCGATATCGACGCTCAGCGATGCGCCCGCCGTCACCATCGGCAGCACTGAGATTTCGCCTGATTTCTCGCAAAGCGCCTGGAAAGCAGGTGGCGGGATCACGGCGCCATTGAGTAAAAATGCATCGTTTTACACCAGCGTGAATTATCAGCGTGGCTTTGACGGAAAACAGGAAGGTTACCGGGGCAATATCGGTATTAATGTCAGCTTCAAATGACGAATGAATGATGCAAAAAAAGGCGATGCCGGAGCACCGCCTTTTGCTTTTGACTTCACCATGATCAGACTGGCGGCAGGTCAAACAGCAGAATTTCGCTGTCTTCCTCTGCGTGAACGGACAATGCCGTTTCATCCCAGATCGCCAGCGCATCACTCTGCCCGGCTTTCTTACCGTTGATGGACACGGTGCCTTTTACCACCTGGATCCACACGCGGCGGTCAGCCTGAATCTGATAAACCGACTGTTCATCTTTTTTCAGCGCCCAGCGGGACAACTCCATATCCTGGAACACTTTCAGCGAACCGTCGCGGGCATCCGGTGAAAGCACTAACTGACGACCCTGCGGCGCATCGAACATACGCTGTTCGTAACGCGGTTCCAGCCCTTTTTGATTCGGGATAATCCAGATCTGATAAAGGTGCAGTTTACGGTCGCTGTTACCGTTGTATTCAGAGTGTGTCACCCCGGTCCCGGCGCTCATAATCTGGAATTCCCCCGCCTGGATCTGTTCTTTATTGCCCATGCTGTCCTGATGTTCCACGGTGCCTTCCAGCACATAGGTCAGAATTTCCATGTCTTTATGCGGATGCTTACCAAAACCCTGTCCTTCATCGATAAAGTCTTCATTGATCACCCGCAGTGCGGAGAATCCCATGAATTGTGCATCGTAATAATCGGCGAAAGAGAAGGTGTGCCAGCTTTCCAGCCAGCCGTGACTGGCGTGACCGCGTTCTTGTGCCTGACGTAAATAGATCATGTTCAACTCTCCTCAATGTTTTCTCTAGTCTAGTCAACGCCTGAGAATAAGAAAGCGTAAAAACTTCACCCCTCTGTTCAAAAAATATGAACAAATGCAGGTGACTCAATCCAAAGGATTTGAGGAAGGTTGAGGTAAATTGTTCTTGTACAGGTTGCTTAATTACCCATCGGTACAATACTCAAAGAAGAAACTCCTTAAGGTAAATTAATGTGACATCTGTTTCCGGAAATTATCATGATTAACCGCCGCGAGTTGATCGCGGGAATAACCGGTGGTGTAGTGTCGGCGGGATTATTTAAAGCCGTTGAAATTAATCCGGATAAAATGATTAGCGCGAGCAACATTATGGCGTTAAGAAACCTCCCTGCGCCTGCTGACCGGACCTGCGCGATGGTTTTGGGATATTACTTTGCCGGAGATGGTGCGCCAAAACTGGTTTACTGGGATGCGAACAGTGAGAAAGAGGCCAATCAGGGCACCGTTATTTCCTCGTTAAAATCCGCTAAAGGCCGCTGGTTGCAATTACATAACGGCGTCATGGATTTTCGTCAGTTTGGTATAGTTAACCGACAAAATGCTGCAGATGCGGCACTGAAGGCGATGATCAGTGATCCGCTTATTCACCGGATTGAAGCACATACCTCGCTGAATTTCATGTCGCGCCATCGCTTTAACCGTTCGAATATCACCCTCGATTTTAATGGCCAGACAGTGACCGCGACAGGACTGGAAACCCTGGCAGATGCCAAAAATAATTACCTCTCCGCTATTTTCTTTTTCAGGGGAATAGCAGAAGAAAAAACATCAATATCCCTTCTCAGGGATCCTTTGCCTTTATTGTCAGAAATCTATCCGGTAGATGACAGCAGCTTATATCCTGTCGGCCAGTGGTATTGCCTGGAATCGGACAAAGTCTCCGGCCACTGGGAACGCAAAATACAACGACTGGTGCAGGTGACAGAACAGATTGATGAAACGCATATCCGGCTCAATTACAGAAGCGGCTGGGCGCTGGACGCCCAAAGCCAACTGCACTGGCGCAAAGTCACGCCGGTTGAAAATGTCTGTATTCAAAACATGCATTATTTCGCAGAGGGGCAGCTGGCTAATAGCAGTTCCCAGCCGGTCGCCTTCGAATATGCCATTTATTGCGATGTTCTGAATGTTCATGCTCAGGGGACATTCTGGTCAGTCATTTTCCGTCGCTGGAATACCTTCTTTCGCACCGAACAATGCTCGCTGACTAATCCACCTTCGGTTTCCTGGGGCGGCGCAGGCTATCTGACTCAGCAAATTTACTGTCAGTATGGCGTGATTACGGACTGTACGGCATCCAATGCCCGGCATCTTAACGATTTCACCGCCAGCTCTTCCTGCGTGGTAAAGCACTGTCACAGCAACGGTGACAGTTCCGGTGCTTTCGTCACGCACGGTCAGTATGAACATGATCTGCATTTTACGGCCAACTCCGGCATCCTGACACTGGCCAATTCCGGCAAACCCTGGGGACAGTCGGCGGCACGTATTGTCATCAACCAGCACCATTGTTCTATGCTGACAGCCGACACGCACGTTACTGATCTGACCTTAACGGATGTGCACATTTACCGGAGTGTGGAACAGGATAATCTCGGCATATTGCGCCTGAATTGCGACGGACTGACGGTGCAAAACTGCAGCCTCAGCGGAGAACTGACATTACTGCAAAACAGTCAGCGCAGTATCAAAATGAACGTATTCGAAAACTGCGGGTTCGTACTGGATCCTCGCCATGATTCCACTATCAGTAACCTCGCGCCGGATGACCCGTTTATTGTTTCTCATCCTGCTGCCGAAGCCCGGAATTCCATTAATGGCCATTCGCTGCTGTATTTTTCCCATTGCCAGTTTAAAGGAACGGACAAAGATGTTTCGCTGTTAATTAAAAATAAAGAAGTTAACTTTAACGCCTGCCGTCTTGAAAATGTGTCCCTTATTTTAACGGCTGATGAACCTCAGAAAATCGTTATTAATGGTGATTCCACACTGTCCAGTGATCAGGCCTCCCGGCCTTTACTTTCACGGACCGGCGAACATCCTGTGACCTGGCGATTAGGCCCAATGCAAACTGAAGTGACCGGTGACGATCAGCTTCATATTCACATTACCGCCGGTATTAATCATTATCAGGCGCATCACGTGACATTCACGCACGGTAAGCGGTTATTCACAGATAAGGCATTTTCCCGTCCGTCTTATTTTATTGAACAGAACAATATCATGATAAATACCCGATCCGTTGTGCCAGCCAGTACAGGGCCGCATATTGTGGTTGAAAATACGGAGATATAACAAAATAAAGTGGCTCACCTCTGAGCCTTAAAAGGATTCACCATGAAAACGTTCAATTCTGTATCCGCGCTGAAGAATCATAAAATACGTATGGATCATAATGTCTTCGTTAATGGTTATTTTCAGGCCGGTGACGGCGGCGGCGGTCATTATCACTGGGACAAAAACTGCGTTCTGCCCGCCAATAACGGCACAGTCATCCCTTCTGACCACTCGGACACCGGACGCTGGCTGCTTATCCATCAGGGCGTGGGCGATTTCCGCACTTTCGGTATTCTCAATGCTGATCAACCCGCCGACGATGCGCTTGATGCATTAGTCAATGACCCGGCCATCAGCCAGATCTTCGCTTTTTCAGATTTGCTTTTTCAGCGCCGCCATCGCTTCTCACGCTCAGACATCACCCTGGATTTCCAGAACAACCGGGTTTTCACCACCGGCATTGCCAGCGCACCGGTCAATGACCCGTTTGCCGCCGTACTGTTCTTCCGGGGCACGGTGACCGGCACCCCCGTCTCCTTCACGCTGACTGAAACGTTGCAGGAGCAAACGGATATTTTCCCGGTCGCGGATTCGTCACTGTTCAGCGTGGGCGACTGGTATGCAGTGCAGGTTGCACCGGTGAAAGGCGCGGCGGAACGCGAGCTGCAAAAGCTGGTGGAAATCATCGCGATTCCTGACAGCACGCATATTCAGATTGGCTATTACAACGGCTGGGAACTGCTGGCCGGCAGGGTGATCAGCTGGCAGAAAGTCGAACCGGTCGCATTCGTCACCATCAAAAATATGCAGTTCTTCGGGGCGGGGGCTGATCAGATCACCGGTAGCCATCCGGTGGCGTTTGAATACGGTGTTTACACCAATGTCGAAGGGATCCATTCGACAGGTTCTTTCTGGCCGGTGGTGATGCGCCGCTGGAATACCCATTATCTGACGCAGCAGTGCTCTCTTATTAATCCGCCGAATACCGCCTTTGGCGGTGCCGGATATCTGACACAGCAAATCTATTGTCTGTATGGTCATGTCAGTGATTGCAGCGTGGCGAACGCGCGGCATTTAAATGATTTCACGGCGTCGGCATATTGCCTGGTCGAGAATTGTCACGCCAGCGGACAGAGCGCGGAAAAAGGCCCGTTCGTGACTCACGGTCAGTACGAACATGATCTCACCTATACCGGCAATTCCGGCCTGATGACCTTTGCCAATTCCGGTGCCACCTGGGGAGGCAGCGCCAAACGTATCAATGTACGTAAGCACGTCTGTCCGTGGTTTGTCGCCCGCTCCGGCGTGAGTGAACTGACGCTGGAAGATCTGGTGGTGATCACCAACGAGACTATCCCGCAGTCCGGGATGTTGTGGGTGAATGCCGACGGTTTGCAGATGACCGGCTGTACCGCTGACCGCACCCTGATTATCAGCCAGGCATCGCAACGCGCTGCGCGCCCGAACGTTATTCGTCAGTGTCAGTTTTCCCTGCAGGAGGACGGCGCGCCGGTAGTACAAAGCAACGTCACTGCCGCCATCACCTTTACCGATACGGTATTTAATGACATCAACGGGCATTCATTTGACAGCACGGCGCCGGTGAATTTTGTCCGCTGTACGTTTAATGCCACCACCGAATTTGCACCGCTCACGCTGAAATCTTCCACACTGTCGGTTCAGGCATCGCAGTTTAATCAGGTCGGCTTCACGCTTTCCGGCACTGCGCCAAAGCAAATCGATATTCTTTCCTCAACCCTGACGCAGGCAACGTTCGACTTCACCGACGTCGCCGCACAACCCGCCAGTTCACTGATGTTCCTTAATAACCGTTTATCCGGCAGCACCGTCATCGCCCAACCACCCGCCGGAGATCGGGTGATATGGCAGCAGAATATGATTCTTGCCTGACGCGGGATTCTTCTAATTAACGTGTTTTTAGAAATAGTTTGAGTTGTGGAGAAGATATAAAGGAGTTTTTCGAAATAGTTTGAGTTGTGGGCAGGCGGCCAGCAAGCGAATCCCCGGGAGCATACACAAGTATGTGACCGGGGTGAGCGAGCGCAGCCAACGCATCCACAGCTCAAAATATGAAGAAAAAAAAGCCAGCACCCGGCTGGCTAAGTAATACTGGAAGCAATGTGAGCAATGTCGTGCATTCATGGGGACCCGTTTGACCTTGGTGTGAGGCCATCCCCGGAACGCATGGCAATAATAATCATTATCATTCGCACTTGTAAAGCGTTTTTTTCACCAAACATTCGATTGACAGTTTTCCTATTCCTGATAAATGTAGAGGATATTCAAACAGTAACCACAAAAAGAGGAGTGTCGCCATGAGCGAAATAGTCATTCGTCACGCTGAAGCCGCAGATGCAGAGGCGCTTCAACACCTATACGCTCAGGTTCCTGTTTACAGCGACACCCTGCAACTCCCTTATCCACCCGCCACGCTATGGGAAGACCGCCTTGCCAATGCCGCACCCGGCCGGTTCGCGCTGGTTGCGTGTATCGACGGCAAACTGGTGGGCAATCTCACCCTGATGGTTGAGCAGCCGTGGCGACGCCGTCATGTGGCGACTTTCGGCATTGGTGTGGATACGCAATTTCAGGGAAGAGGCGTCGGCAGTAAGCTGATCGCTGCTGCCCTTGAGTTATGTGACAAATGGTTGCACGTGATCCGCGTCGAGCTGACGGTTTATGCCGATAATGATGCCGCAATCGGGCTGTACAAAAAGTTCGGTTTCAGCGTTGAAGGCCTCAGCCCGAGCTACGCAATGCGCGACGGCGAACTGGTGGATACGCTGCATATGGGGCGCATCCGTGGCGTACGGCAACCGGTTTAATCAGCACTGACGGAGGCGCTGGTTTCAGCCGGAGGCTGACGTAACAGCAACCGGACGACCAGCGCCAGCGCCATCAGCACCAGCAGCGCCGAGCCAAGATAAATCGCATCAATGCCAGCCTGCGCCATCAGCACACCGGCCAGCGGGCCGGTAATCCCCAGAGATAAATCAAGAAATGCCGAATAGGTCGCCAGCGCGCTGCCCTGATTTTCCTGCGGCAACTTTTTGACTGCCACCACGCCCAGCGCCGGATAGACCAGCGAGAAACCCACACCGGTAATGAAAGCACCGGCCATTGCTGCCCACGCCGTCGGGGCGAAAAACACCATAATCAGCCCGGCAATCTCCACCACAAAACAGGCCAGCGCCACACGCAATCCGCCAAAACGGTTGATGCTGTTGGGCAATAACAGCCGCATGCCGACAAAGGCCACACTGAAGAATGTCAGGGAAAATGCCGCGCCCGGCCAGCCCTTCGCGGCATAAAACAGGGTGATGAAGGTGGCAATCACCCCAAAGCCGGTGGACGCCAGCGCCAGCATCATGCCGTAAGGCAATATTTTCCCCAGCACCTGGCGGAACGGGATTTGCGCCGGGGCTTTTGTGACCACCGGCGGCTTGCGCCACGCGGTGATGAGCGCCGTCAGCGCCACCAAAATGATGCACACCGACAACAGCGTCAGGCCGCCGAAACTGAAAATCAGCACACCGAGTGGCGCACCGATCGCCATCGCACCGTAAGTGACCACCCCGCTCCATGAAATCACTTTGCCGATATGCAGGGAGCCGACCACGCTGATGCCCCACAGCGTCGAACCGGTTCCGGCAAAACTTTGCCCGGCACCAAGCATCACGCGCCCGAGACATAACAACGCCAGACTGACCGCCGGTGTGGCGTCAAATCCCAGTGCCAGCAGATAGAACACACCGCTGAGCAGGCAGCCGCTCAGCCCGAATATCACCACCCTTTTTGGCCCGACTTTATCCGCATAACGCCCGGCATAAGGGCGGCTCAGCAGCGTCGCGAAATATTGCAGGCTGATGACCAGTCCCGCCCAGAAAGCACTGTAGCCGAGATGCTCATGTACATAACCCGGCAGGATCGCCAGTGGCAGGCCGATGGTCAGATAGTTGGCAAAATTGAACACCAGAATCGAGAGAATTCGCAGCGTGGTCTTTGACGGACTGGTGGCAGTCAGGTCGGGCGAAGCAGCGTCAGGCATGGAAAGTCGCGTCTCACAAAAAAGGGTTCTGGCATGTTACGAAGCCGTAAATGAGTGTTTGACTTTATTAGCAATAGCTTGCTTTCGCAACAAATTGAACCGTTGTTTTACTCAGGCTTCCCCGTACTGCCATCAAAGTGACACATCACTGTCATGCGCGCTGATTATGGTCGGGAGACTTCAACCGGAGGACATCCTATGTTCAGCATGGATACCCTGTTTCAGGATCTCGACCCGCAGCAGAAAACCCCTTCCTGGCAACGCAAACTGTTAAAAATCCTGTTCCGCGAAAAAGAGTTTCACCGTTTCGCCGATCAGTATCCGCACCTGAAAGGCATTGATATGGCCGAGCAGGTACTTGAACATTTTAATATCCGCTGTGAACTGACCGAGCGCGACCGGGAGCAGATCCCGAGCTACGGCCCGGTAGTTATCGTAGCGAATCATCCGATTGGCACGCTGGACGGACTGGCGATATTACATGCGGTGGCGTCGGTACGTCCGGATGTCAAAGTGGTGGCGAATCAGTTGCTGTCGCTGGTGTCTTCGCTCGGCAGCCTGATGATCCCGGTGGATAATATGGGCAACCGCACGCGGCGCAATCAGGTCACACAGATGCAGGAACATCTGGAGAATCAGGGCGTGCTGATTGTGTTCCCCGCAGGTGAAGTATCCCGCATGAGTTCGAAAGGCGTGCGCGACGGAAAATGGCACACCGGATTTATCCGCCTCGCCGCCAAAGCCCGTGCACCGGTGGTGCCGGTGCATATCAGTGGCAGCAACAGCGCGCTGTTTTATCTCAGTTCTATGATTTACCGCCCGCTCAGTACGCTTTTACTGGTACATGAAATGTTCGGCCAGCGCGGCAACAGCCTGACGCTTAAAATCGGTGCGCGCATTCCGTATACCAGCTGGCACGATGGACAAATGCAGGCGGGCGATCTGGCAGCGCGTTTTCGTAAACACCTTTACCGCCTCGGCGCTGGCAAGCCGGGTTTGTTCCACACCGAAACGTCGATTGCCCGTGCGGAAAACCGTGCGGTACTAAAACACGCGCTGGAAGCCAGCGAAGTGCTGGGCAACACGCCGGACGGCAAAATGATTTACCTCTATCGTCGTCACGGTGAAGACACTGTGCCGATTTTGCGCGAGCTGGGGCGTTTGCGCGAAATCGCGTTCCGCGCCGTGGGCGAAGGCAGTGGTCGCCGCCGTGATCTCGACGGCTATGATGATGATTATTATCACCTGGTTTTATGGGATCCGCAGGCGCTGGAAATTGTCGGTGCTTACCGGTTCATCCCGACCGCAGAACAAGTCGCCAGCAAAGGGCTGAACGGGATCTACAGCCAGAGCCTGTTCCACTATGGCCATCAGATGGACCCGATTCTGGCGCAGGGTGTCGAACTCGGGCGCAGCTTTATTCAGCCCGCCTACTGGGGAAAGCGCGGGCTGGATTATCTGTGGCTCGGCATCGGCGCGTATCTGGCGAAATATCCGCAGACCCGTTATCTGTTTGGTCCGGTGTCGATTTCCGACGGAATGCCGCTGCCCGCCCGTGATTTACTGGTGGCGTTTTACCGCCTGTATTTCTCCCCGGCATTACCGCTGGCGACATCACGACGTCCGTATCCGGCTTCGCTGCCCGATGTGTTAGCACAGTTTTGCGGCGATGATTATCAGGAAGACTTGCAGCGCCTGAAACGCCTGCTGGCGAATCTCGGGTGCAGCATTCCGCCGTTGTATAAACAATATTCCGAGCTTTGCGAAACCGGTGGTGTGCAGTTTATTGATTTCGGCAGCGACCCTGAATTCAACAACTGCATCGACGGGTTAGTGCTGGTGGATCTCAGCCAGTTAAAACCGGCGAAGTTTGAGCGGTATATTGCAGTGCATCAGGCAGAATAGATCACCGGGCTTCTCCCTCTTTAACGGGGGAGGAGAAAAACGTCTCTTTCCCGCAGGTTGCCTTATAGTCATCCGCCATTGCCATTTTCAGCAGTAAATCATGACCAATGTAATTGCTCCAGTTGAAGGTATTCTGTAAAACCACTACCGCATTTTTATGCTTCTTATCAAAACCAATATAACTGGAATAGCCGCCGATATAACCGACCTGGTAAGTAATAATCTGGCCATCTTTATAATCCGTGACCCAGGCAATATTGGCCGCTTCTATTTTTCGCTGGAAATAGACTTTTTCCGTCACCTGAATGGCGTCACTGAGATCGCCTGGTTGTGAATCATCAATATGCGCCCGCAGATATTTCAGCAAGTCATCAGCATTACTGTAAAGGCTGGCCGCCGCTACCATATTATTCGAGAAATGCCAGTCGGGAACGACCTCGCCACGGCGGATAAGTTTAGGCTGATCTCCCGCATGTCCAATCGCACGATACGGATAGGCTTTTAACTGGCTGGCATAAAAACTGGTGTTATCCATTTTTAAGGCATTAAAAATAAAGGCATAAGATAATTGCTGGATATCTTCACCGGTTTTCAATTTCAGAATATAACCGAGCAGTGCATACCCTAAATTAGAATATTGCGGCACAAGCAATAATGGCTTTTTAAATGACGACAGATTATCCACAACGGCGTCGCTGTCCAGTTCATGATAGAAGTTGTCGCCGGTATATAAATACCTGAGAAAACTTTCCAACATATCTTTGGTCATTTTCTGACGGGGCAATCCCGAAGTATGCGTCGCCAGTTGCAGCAGAGTGATATTTTTAGCGTCTTCGCTCAGCGGAATATTTTTTGGCAGTAAATCTGCCAGTTTGTCATCCCACTTTAGCTGCCCTTTGTCGACCAGCCCCGCCACCACTTCTCCCGTCACGCCTTTACTGACCGAACCAAGCGCAAATAGCGTTTCGCCATCAATTTTGTAGCCGTTCACCGCGTTGGTATAGCCATAACCCCAGGTTCTGGCCGCGCCGTTATTTCTGATGATCCCGACCGCCATGCCGCTGGATTTTTCTCTGTGCAGATATCGCTGCGCGACGGTATCCACCATGTCGTCAAGATTTTGGCTACAGGCAAGCTGCTTCACTTCATGAGGATTTTCCTCCACCTGCATTTCAGAAAGTGTACCGCATGACGTCAGAAGCAGAGGAAGCATGATGCTTAAACCGGTAAATCGTCCCGTCATTCTTTTCATTTCATTGATTTATACAGCGCAATAGCACGGTAACAATTATGGGTAAACATCAGATGACCTTGTGACAGAGAAAGAGACATGCCGGATGGCGCAGTGCAGGCCGCAGACTGGGTTATTTCTTCGCGCTTTTCAATGAGAAATTGCTGTGTTCCTGATGTTCTTTTCAACAAACCTTCCTGCCCCTTCGGGAATAATTCAAAAACCGACTCAATGAGAATGAAAAATTTCTTTAAATGCATAAAAAATCACTTTAAACATTCACGCCACGAACATTGAATTAACGTAAATTGTTGAATTAGATCAGTTTAATTAATGTTGATGCAACATTTGCCGATAACCTTGATTCACATCCTGCCGCTTTCCTGAAGGCGGGACTTTTAAAATCAGGGGAAAATATGAACATCACACAGCGTCTTTTACTGACGTTCTCGCTGCTTTCTGCGGCCCTTATCACAATGGGCATCGTCGCGATCATGTTGATTTCGGGTTTCCAGAACCGGTTTGAATATGTTCAGGTCAATACGATCCCTTCAATTAAGGATCTCAATAATCTTATTGATCAAAGCAATAAGCTTTCTCTCACCCTCTATAAACATCAGAGCCAGACTGATAACAGCAAAATGTCTGAAGTAGAAACCCGCATTCAGCAACAGATTACCGGGTTAAAAACGCTGACAGATTATTATCTGCAGCACGACATCTCAGATGCTGAAGATGAAAGGCTGACGCACGTGGCTTTCGACAATATTCGTAAAGTGGAGGAGGCGCTTCCCGCCTTTCTGACCTCTTCACGGGCACATCAGGACGAGGTCACTCTGGCAATGATTGAGGGCGATGACAGCATCGGCGGGGCTATCCGTCAGCTCATCTCCGATTACCGAAAGCAGCTTACCTTAAATATCAACATTGGTGAGGAGCTGCGGGCCACCAACCACAGCATTTTCAGCACCACACTGTGGGGAATGGGCGGCAGCGTAACGATCATTATCCTGCTGTTGGGATCCCTTGCACTGGCCACCATCCGTCGGGTACGAAAAAGCCTGCTGGACATCGGGGGGATTATGGCCGTTGCCAGCGAGCGGCTTGATCTGACAGTGAGCGCCGATGACAGCCGTCATGATGAAGTGGGCAACATGGCCCGCGCGTTCAACAACCTGATGCAACGCGTATCCGGAGCGCTGCTGTCTGTGAGCGCGGCTTCCCAGTCCGTCAGCAGCGCCTCGGCACAAATCGCGGCCGGTAACGAAGATCTCTCCTCGCGCACCGAGCAGCAAGCGGCCTCTCTGGAACAAACGGCCGCCAGCATGACCGAGCTCAGTGAGACGGTTCGCCAGACGGCTGACAACACGCGTCAGGCCAGCCAGCTGGCGGGTAACATGAATGCGCTGTCGGAGAAAAGTGCATCATCACTTGAGACGATGCTGGGTACGATGGGTGATATCCGCAGCAGTTCGCGCAAAGTCACTGAGATCATCACGCTTATCGAAGGCATCGCCTTCCAGACCAATATTCTGGCGTTAAATGCTGCCGTAGAAGCGGCACGAGCCGGTGAGCACGGTAAAGGCTTTGCTGTTGTTGCCGGTGAAGTCAGAAATCTTTCACAACGTTCGACCACTGCCGCGCGTGAGATAAAAGAACTGATCGACCTTTCCTACAGCCTGATCGAAGCCGGTGCCCATCAGGCGGGCGATGTCGGCGAGAACATGAACTCCATGGGTAATGCCATCCGTCAGGTGACTGATTTGGTCAACGAGATTGCCGCAGCGGCAACAGAACAGAGTCAGGGAATTTCTCAGGTGCATCAGGCGGTCAATCAGATGGATGACGTGACCCAGCAGAACGCCGCGCTGGTTGAAGAAGCCTCTTCAGCCTCGCGCTCGTTGCAGGATCAGGCGGATGGCCTGGCGAGACTGGTCGGCGAATTCCACCTCAGCAACGCCACGGCTCAGCATCAGTCCCTGGCAAAACCGGCGCAGGCACTTGCCGCCCTTCCACGCAAGGAAAAGCCGGGGGCACTCTCAGCCAATGAGGCCGACTGGCAAAGCTTCTGATCAGGCTTTTACCGTCGTCTTATTACCGGGAGAACGTCATTATGGAAAATCTTCAGGAGCATACCGGCCATCTGGAAAAACACAGGGCGCTGGTAGAGAGCTTCGAACAGATGGCGGCGCTGGTAAATCAGCTTGCTACGGGAGAATACCGGTCGCTGGATTTGTACATTAATAACTGCCGCCATTTTCGCGATCGCAGTCTGGAAGTTCAGGCGGTGCTGGCAGATAAGCGTTTTGAAACATACCTGATGCGCAATGATATTACGCTGTATTACAGCATTCACAGCGTAAATATGGCCTTCGGCATGATGACCAACATGCTGGAAAATTTGAAAGGTTTTTTGTCCTGAGAATGTGTTACCGGGGATACGGTAACGCGGCACGGGGTATTTTTTAATCTTTCCCCTGAAGGATCACTTGCTCCTTCAGGGGGATTTTTAATTCACCGCGCAGACAGCACCTCATGATGACGATATGGAATAAATAGTTTTAACTGCCACGAACAGCCACTGTCTTGGAACAATAAACTTTGTACACAAATTGTGTTCAGAGACCACAGTGGGGATAGACATCTTGCCCTATAAAGTGGAGTGCGCCTGCTTATGCAACCCAGCGGTTATTCCACGAATCTTTAAATATAATATTGCCCTCGCAACACTTCCACGTAATAACTTCATAGCGCATTTGGATTGTTTCAAAATGCGTTCCCGTCTGACCGCCTTGATATAGGTTCGGCGTAATAGAAGTTATTTTTACATTTTCCAGGATTATATTAAAATACTCGGATTCGATGCCTGCATCTAAAATCTGGTACATCTTAAATGTTGCGGATTTCATGGTAAGCCCCTGGCTCAGTCCTTTGTATAAAAGCGGTGTAACCTTATCAAATTACTTTTGAAATGATAAAGGTGAATGTACCCGTGTTCCCGTTAGTCGTCCCGTATTTGAGTCGGTTGGGATCTGTACATTATGAGTCAACGACTTTAATTCTATGGCTCCTACTCGACCAGAAACTAAAGATCCACCTATAACGGGTGATCCATTTTCATCAGTTAACCATAAATATGCTGGATTTGACATTTTACATCCTTATAATTTAAGCGACTGTATTAATCACATGGAAATTTTTTGTCTAAAAATTTTGCCACAAGATAAATACAAGCATTGAGAGTAAAAATAGAAATCAACCTCATTGTCCATGTGTCAAAATGGAAAATGAAATAGAAAGACAGCCAAACAGCTATCGAACCGGCAAACGCGCCTAGTGAGCCTTTAATTAACCCCATGAGATCATTCAACACGTTCCAGTATGTTATCAAACGCTAGCATTCCCTGTTGTCGTCTTACGATCAGAGCATCCACAAAGGGCTTGAGTGCCGGTTCAAACATAAAGTAGAGTAAGTCATAATCTTTTTTTCGCAACTCGCCATATATTTCAGGTTCGTCTATGCTGAGAGCTTCTGATGTTCTGATACAGCGTTCTTTCATTCCACCTATCAGCAATAAATTACCAACAAGACCACCCCGCACTGTGACTGCCAATCCAGCACGCTGAGCAATCGCCGTGGCTATTTTTGCTGAAATTACAGAGTTAGTTGCAGTGCGACCTATTATTGAAAATAAAGACCGGCTGTATATTTTGTTTTGTTTGCTTTCTGAAACGTATTTATCAAACTTTTCGAAAACCGTCTTTATCGCGTCTAGAATCCGATCATAATTGAGGATTCCATTTTTGATTGCATGGATGATTCTAATGGTTTGTGTTTCGTGGGCGTAATGTGAATCAGTGTCAAATACACCATAAGCCATATATCCAAGATCGACGGGTACGGAGAGCGCACCGTGAACAAACCCTAATACTGAGTCAGGTGAAATAATGATATCGGCAATGCGTGTGGCGATTTCCTCATAATTGCTCATGCTAATTCCTTTTATTAGCCAGTTCCCAGCGTGTGAGTATACTCCCCCTTCGGCAGTGGATATATTAAAAGAGGCTTCGTCTTTATACATGCCGGCCCTCCCCGCTTCATGATGCACTGTGATTTCCCCAGCGGCCTTGCTCGCCGGTGAGATTCGGGTTTACGGGCAGGCTGCGTAATAGAGTTTTTCCGAATTGGGCTTTATACCCAGACTGCCCAACTTCCTCATGCCACCAGCGTGAACCGTTCGCTAAACACTACATATGCTATGCCGCCCATCTGCGACTGCTACCATATGTAGTGTTTTTCTGCTTTTGAGGGGGGAGATTGTCCTGTTTGACATCAAAATTAGATTTTTTGTAGAGGTGCTCTAGATCACGAACTTTAATGTCTCAAATTCAGGTTAGATCACAAACTATTTATTCAGATCACCGTCTGTATTATTCCAGAACAGCCACCAGATCCTGCGCACATGCCCACGCCGAGCTCCATGCCCACTGGAAATTGTATCCGCCCAGCCAGCCGGTCACATCCACCACTTCGCCGATGAAATACAGGCCGGGGACTTTCGCTGCCGCCATCGTTTTTGAAGATAATTCTTTGGTATCGACGCCGCCGAGTGTGACTTCTGCCGTGCGGTAACCTTCGGTGCCGTTCGGCTGTACCTGCCAGTTTTGCAGTTGCTCAACCAGTTCGGCCTGCTGCGGCACGTTCAGCTGTTTCAGTGTCACGTCCGGCAACTGCCCCAGCGTTTGCAGGCATTCGACCAGACGCTTCGGCAGTTGCATCGCCAGCGTGTTTTTCAGACTCTGATTTGGGTGTTCCTGACGCTGTGCATTCAGAAACGCCGCCAGATCGACATCAGGAAGTAAGTTAACGCTCACAAACTCGCCAGGCTGCCAGTAACTGGAAAGCTGTAAAACGGCCGGGCCGGACATGCCACGATGGGTAAAAAGAATGCTTTCACGGAAGACAGTGCCGTCTTCAGCAGTAAGCACCGCCGGGACTGACACCCCGGAAAGCGTCTGCAAGTGATCGAGCAGCGGCTTGTGCAGGGTAAATGGCACCAGACCGGCGCGGGTCGGCAGTACTTTCAGGCCAAACTGTTCCGCCAGACGGTAACCGAAGGGTGTCGCGCCCAGCCCTGGCATGGAAAGCCCGCCGCTGGCAATAACAAGTGAGTGAGTGCTTACAGTTGAGCCATTCACTTTGATAACAAAGCCATTTTCGGTTTTCTGCACGTCGGAAATCTCGCTGCGCAAGCGCACATCGACATTGCCCTGCTCGCATTCTTTATCGAGCATGGTGACGATTTGCTGCGCCGAGTCGTCGCAGAATAGCTGCCCGAGCGTTTTCTCGTGCCAGGCGATGCCGTAACGGTTGACCATATCGATGAAATCCCACTGGGTGTAACGCGCCAGCGCGGATTTACAGAAATGCGGGTTTTCGGAAAGATAGGCAGCGGGTTCGGCATAAAGGTTGGTGAAATTGCAGCGTCCGCCGCCTGACATCAGAATTTTTCGCCCGGTTTTTTTGCCGTTATCCAGCAGCAGAACACGGCAGCCACCCTGTCCGGCCTGTGCTGCGCAGAACATGCCTGCCGCACCTGCACCAATGACTACCACATCAACCTGTTCCACTTTTGGCCTCTCTTTTCCGGAAATTCAACTACGTTTTAGATAAGGTTTGCCCTGTTAACCAGGGCTTTGAGTCGCGGATTGTAAGGGACGGAGGGCTGTTAAACCAGCCAGACAGACTGCTTGCCGGACGTCGTAAGTAAATGTTTCTGCGTTCAAAGGAGGAATAACATATTGATAGATAAATACTTAATTGAAATAAAGCCAAACATTGAACTGTTTTTAGTCAAAAAAATGTCATATTTTCCTTTTCCCGTCCCCCTGTTCTCGCAGATAATGCGCGGCGTTCATGACCACTAACTGGCGTAACAATTATGCTGCATCTATTTGCCGGATTGGATATTCATACCGGTTCGTTATTGATTCTCGCGTTACTGTTTGTTCTGTTCTATGAAGCCATTAACGGTTTTCATGATACGGCCAACGCAGTGGCAACCGTCATCTATACCCGGGCAATGCGTTCGCAATTAGCGGTCGTGATGGCAGGGGTATTTAACTTCTTTGGCGTCCTGCTCGGTGGTTTGAGTGTGGCCTATGCCATCGTTCATTTACTGCCAACCGATTTGCTGCTCAATGTGGGTTCTGCTCATGGCCTTGCCATGGTGTTCTCTATGTTACTGGCCGCGATCATCTGGAACCTCGGTACCTGGTATTTCGGCCTGCCGGCGTCCAGCTCCCACACCCTTATCGGCGCCATCATTGGCGTAGGGCTGACCAATGCATTAATGACTCACACTTCCGTGGTCGATGCGTTAAACATCCCTAAAATGATTGGTATTTTTGCTTCGCTGATTATCTCTCCGCTGGTCGGGATGATTATCGCCGGTACCATGATTTTCCTGCTGCGCCGTTACTGGAGTGGCAATAAGAAACATGCCCGTATCCACCTGACACCGGCGGAACGTGAGAAGAAAGACGGCAAGAAAAAACCGCCATTCTGGACACGTACAGGTCTGATTCTGTCGGCTATCGGCGTGAGTTTCTCTCACGGCGCTAACGATGGTCAGAAGGGTATCGGTCTGATCATGCTGGTGCTGATTGGCGTGGCGCCAGCCGGTTTTGTGGTGAATATGAACGCGACCGGTTACGACATTACCCGTACCCGCGACGCCGTGACACACCTCGGCCAGTATTATCAGCAACATGTTGATGCCGTGCCGCACGTGGTTGCACAGACGCCAATAGTGCCGGCACCGGACGTCAATATCGCACCGACCGATGAGCCTAAAGTGTTCCACTGCGACAGCAGCCACGCACTTGACGCTATCGGCCGCGCGCAAACCCTGCTGACCAATCTTCAGTCTTACAGCGACCTGGCACCGGAAGAACGCAGCCATATGCGTCGCCTGCTGATGTGTGTTTCTGATACTGCGGATAAAGTGGCCAAGCTGCCGGAAACCTCTCCTGCAGACAAACGCTTCCTCGGCGAGCTGAAAACAGACATTCTGCAAACCGTTGAATACGCGCCTATCTGGATCATTATCGCTGTGGCACTGGCACTGGCGCTGGGTACGATGATTGGCTGGAAACGTGTCGCAACCACTATCGGTGAGAAGATTGGTAAGAAAGGCATGACTTACGCACAGGGTCTGTCTGCACAGCTCACGGCGGCGGTCTCCATCGGCGTAGCCAGCTATACCGGCATGCCGGTATCCACCACGCACGTGCTGTCTTCTGCGGTCGCAGGAACCATGATTGTCGATGGTGGCGGTGTGCAGTCGAAAACCGTGAAAAACATCGCGATGGCGTGGGTCTTAACCCTGCCTGTGTCGATTGTGCTCTCCGGTGTCCTGTACTGGATTGCACTGAAGCTGATCTGATGATTGTCTGACCGACATGAAATAAAAAGGCGACCTTGCTCAGCAGGTCGCCTTTTTTGTTTCCTTTTTCACGCATCCTCCCTCGCGTTTCTTTCCGTTTCTAATACCAAATCAGCATGGCTAACATACTGATTAATATTAAACCGACCAATGCTGTTGTCAGGATAAACTGACCGCGAACCCGTTCACAACGGCGGATAAACTCAGGATCGTGATGTTCAACGTAGCGCTGAGCATAAATATAGCGTACCAACCTTATTTGCTTGCTGGGCTGACCGTGAGACGTAAAAAATCCTCCTCCATCAACGTACTGATACAGCAGCGGATCACACCCTCGCAGAACCACCAGCAATGCGCGCAAAGAAGAGTAATAGCGCAGCATATTCACTACACACACAAAACATAAAGCCCAAAACAGCGCAACGGGACTGATCATGATTCCCCCTCAAGGCGAACTGACACCGCGCAATGCGCCCGTCGTGCTGGCACACACCCGGCGTTTCGCCCTGCCTTTCCGCAATTTCACACCCCCGGGCTACGTTCGCCCGCCCTCTTGCCCTATCACAGAAGATTGCCAAAACAGGAGACGCCTGCATTATTCAGTGTAGGAAACGAATCCGTAACTGTTCATATTATTTATATCTATACATAGCCGGAAACGGAAATGGGATCTGTATGCTTGATTTATTTAACCCTTTTGGCGCTATACTGAAGTCATGAGTTTTGCATGATGCTGATATTGCTATTAACCGACTTATGGAAGGAGTTTTCTTATGGCTTACAAACACATACTTATTGCTGTGGACTTGTCACCGGAGAGCAAAGTTCTGGTCGAGAAAGCCGTTTCCATGGCGCGTCCGTATAACGCCAAAGTGTCCCTGATCCACGTTGATGTAAACTATTCCGACCTGTATACCGGTCTGATCGACGTTAATCTGGGTGACATGCAGAAACGTATTTCCGAAGAAACGCATCACGCGTTGAACGAACTGTCGCAAAATGCCGGCTATCCGATTTCAGAAACCCTGAGCGGCAGCGGTGATTTAGCGCAGGTGCTGGTGGATGCCATCAACAAATATGGCATGGACTTAGTACTGTGCGGCCATCACCAGGATTTCTGGAGCAAACTGATGTCCTCCGCACGCCAGCTAATCAACACCGTTCATATCGACATGCTGATCGTGCCGTTGCGCGATGAGGAAGAAGAAGAATAAGAGGCGTTGTTGTTAATTTAAAAAAGCCCGCAGGTTTTCACCTGCGGGCTTTTTTTTATGACAGTAGTGGAAAGACGTTACAGCAGCGGCTTTCTATAACGGCGTATAGATATCAAACCGGTGGCTCTTGGTCACCACGGCGGCCTGTGCGGGGATGTCGGCCATCGGCGGCGCATAGTCCGGGCGTTTCACCACAATACGTTTGGTCGCTAAACGGCGTGCCGGTTCCAGCAAGCCATCGGCATCTTCGTCCGGGCCGACCAGTCCCTGAAACACGCGCATCTCTTTCTTCACCAGCGCACTTTTCTGTTTGTGCGGATACATCGGGTCGAGATACACCACTTCCGGCTTTGGCGAAAGCTCAGCAAGCGCCGTCAGGCTTGAGGCGTGCAGCAGCGTCATACGCTCGCGCAGCCACGGGCCAATTTCTGCATCGCGATAACCCCGCGCCAGCCCGTCATCAAGCAGTGCCGCCACCACCGGATTACGTTCCAGCATCCGCACTTTGCAACCCAGAGAAGCCAGCACAAACGCATCGCGGCCCAGCCCGGCGGTCGCGTCGACGACATCCGGCAGATAGCGCCCCTTGATGCCGACAGCTTTGGCCACCGCTTCACCGCGCCCGCCGCCAAATTTGCGACGATGCGCCATCGTGCCGCCGACAAAATCGACATAAATCGCGCCGAGTTTTGGCTCATCACGTTTACGTAATTCCAGACGTTCAGGCGTCAGCACCAGTGCCATCACAGCATCCGGGTCAGACGTCAGATTCCAGCGCTGCGCCAGAACAGATAAGGCGCCTTCATCGGCGCCTTCTTCACACAGTAAACACACACTCACAGGCAGAGGTTATCCTTTGATTCCGTAGTGGCGCAGCATAGCATCCAGCTGCGGCTCACGCCCGCGGAAGCGTTTGAACAGCTCCATAGGCTCTTCGGAACCGCCGCGCGACAGAATGTTATCCAGGAACGACTGACCGGTTTCGCGGTTGAAAATCCCTTCTTCTTCAAAGCGGGAATAGGCATCTGCAGACAGCACTTCCGCCCACAGATAGCTGTAGTAACCGGCCGCATAACCGCCTGCAAAGATGTGGCTGAAGGCATGCGGGAACCGGCCCCATGAAGGTGACGGCACCACGGCAACCTGTTTCTTGATTTCAGCCAGCGTTTGCAGGATTTGCGCGCCTTTAGCCGGATCATATTCCGCATGCATACGGAAATCGAACAGGCCGAATTCCAGCTGACGCAGGATAAACAACGCCGCCTGATAGTTTTTCGCCGCCAGCATTTTATCCAGCATCTCTTTCGGCAACGGTTCGCCGGTTTCGAAATGACCGGAGATGAACGCCAGTGCGTCCGGCTCCCAGCACCAGTTTTCCATAAACTGGCTTGGCAGCTCGACGGCATCCCACGGCACACCGGCAATACCGGCGACTCCCGGCGTGTCGATGCGGGTCAGCATATGATGCAGGCCGTGACCGAATTCATGGAACAGCGTCGTGACTTCGTTATGGGTAAACAGCGCCGGTTTGTTGCCGACCGGACCGTTAAAGTTACAGGTCAGGTACGCGACCGGTTTTTGCAGTTCGCCGTCGGCTTTACGCATGCTGCCAACGCAGTCGTTCATCCATGCGCCACCGCGTTTGTGTTCGCGGGCATACAGGTCGAGATAGAAGCTGCCGCGCAGGTCGCCGGTTTCATCGAACAGGTCGAAGAAACGCACGTCTTTATGCCAGGTTTCTACGTCTTTACGTTCTTTGGCGGTGATGCCGTAAATGCGTTTCACCACTTCAAACAGCCCTTCCAGCGCACGCTGCTCAGGGAAGTAAGGACGTAACTGTTCGTCGTTGATGGAGAACAGATGCTGTTTCTGTTTTTCGCCGTAGAACGGCAAATCCCAGGCTTCCATTTCGTCCACACCGAAATGTTCTTTGGCGAAAGCACGCAGTTGGGCCAGTTCCTGCTCGCCCTGCGGACGCGCACGGGTTGCCAGACCGCTCAGGAAGTCGATCACCTGTTTCGGGCTTTCGGCCATTTTGGTGGCGAGAGACATATCCGCGAAAGAATCAAAACCTAACAACTGAGCCAGTTCGTGACGCAGCGCCAGTTCTTCGGCCATGACTTCACTGTTGTCCCACTTACCGGCATTCGGACCCTGATCGGAGGCGCGGGTAGCAAATGCGCGGTACATCTCTTCACGCAGTTCACGGTTTTCGCCATAGGTGATCACCGGCAGATAGCTCGGGATATCCAGCGTCAACAGCCAGCCTTCCTGCTCTTTCGATTCTGCCAGCGCTTTCGCGGCGGCCAGCGCACTTTCCGGCAGACCTTTCAGGTCATTCTCATCAGTGATGAGTTTGCTCCAGCCCATCGTGGCGTCGAGCACGTTGTTGCTGTAGGTCGAACCCAGCTCAGACAGACGCGCGGAAATTTCGCCATAGCGCTTTTGTTTTTCCATCGGCAAACCAATGCCGGACAGCTCAAAATCACGCAGCGCGTTATCAATGGCTTTTTTCTGTGCCACGGACAGCGTGCTGAAATGTTCGCTGTCTTTTAAATCGCGGTAGGCCTGATACAAACCGGCGTGCTGTCCGGTCCAGGTGCTGAATTCAGACAGAATCGGCAGGCACTGCTCGTAAGCTTCACGCAGTTCCGGGCTGTTTTTTACGGCATTAAGATGCCCCACTGGCGACCAGATGCGGCTCAGGCGGTCATCACTTTCGGCCAGCGGTTGACACAGATTTTCCCAGGTATAAGGCGCGCCCTGCGCGACAACACGTTCGATCGTCTGACGGCTTTCTTCGATAGCGGATTTCATCGCAGGGACAATATGTTCAGGCTTGATCGCAGAGAAAGGAGGCAGGGAGAACGGTTTTAAGAGCGGATTCGACGCGTTTTGCTGTTCAGTCATAGGGCCAGTCCTTCGTAATAGCGTTTGGGGCTGATGCGCCTGTGGCGCACCACGCCGTGAATTCGGGTCGTCTTAAAGATGACGTAACTTCTAACATGCGGTCAAGTTACGGGGAAATCAATGGGTGGCGGCGGGATAGTCTTTAATGGATAATGCCGCGAAGCCGCAGGAGAAGCCGCACATGTTGAGTTACCGCCACAGTTTTCACGCCGGCAACCATGCCGATGTACTGAAACACACCGTTCAGAGCCTGATCATTGAATCTCTGAAAGAAAAAGAAAAGCCCTTCCTTTATCTCGACACCCACGCGGGTGCCGGGCGTTATCAGCTGAGCGGCGAACATGCCGAACGTACTGGCGAATATCTGGAAGGCATCGCGCGCATCTGGCAGCGGGACGATATTCCTGAAGAACTGGCGGCGTATATGTCAGTCGTCAATCACTTCAACCGCAACGAGAACCTGCGTTATTACCCGGGTTCACCGCTGATTGCCCGTCAGCTGTTGCGCGAAGACGACAAACTGCATCTGACCGAACTGCACCCGAGCGATTTCCCGCTGCTGCGCAGTGAATTCCAGAAAGATGACCGTACCCGCGTTGCGCGTGCCGACGGTTATCAGCAGTTGAAAGCCCAGTTGCCACCGCCTTCACGTCGCGGGCTGATCCTGATGGACCCGCCGTACGAAATGAAAACCGATTATCAGGACGTGGTAAAAGGCATTCAGGAAGGCTACAAACGTTTTGCCACCGGCACTTACGCGTTGTGGTATCCGGTGGTGATGCGCCAGCAAATTAAGAAAATGCTGCGTGATCTCGAAGCAACCGGCATCCGCCGTATTCTGCAAATCGAACTGGGCGTGCGACCGGACAGCGATCAGCGCGGCATGACCGCTTCCGGCATGATCGTGATTAACCCGCCATGGAAGCTCGAGCAGCAGATGAACAACGTACTGCCGTGGCTGCTCAAAGTGCTGGTGCCTTCCGGTACCGGTCACACCACGGTGAACTGGGTAGTGCCTGAGTAAGTAAAGAATTTCCCTTCGCTGAGGCCTTTTTCTAAGGTCTCAGCTATCAAACCTATTGCAGCCATCGATCCAAACTTTGCGACAAAACGCATTCACGCGCTAAACTCACAAGCAATTTTTAAGATTAGCGACGCCGGTATGGCGTTCTTCATTTTTGACAACTCATGGAAAATCCGATGACCAAACATTATGACTATCTGGCAATTGGCGGCGGCAGCGGCGGTATCGCATCAATCAACCGTGCAGCCATGTATGGGAAAAAATGTGCGCTGATCGAAGCTAAAGAGCTGGGCGGCACGTGCGTCAACGTGGGTTGTGTCCCGAAAAAAGTGATGTGGCATGCCGCGCAAATCGCTGAAGCGATCCGCAACTACGGCCCGGATTACGGCTTTGATACCACCGTGAACAGCTTCAACTGGAAAACGCTGGTCGCCAACCGTACCGCCTACATCGACCGTATCCATACCTCGTACGATAACGTGCTGGGCAAAAATAACGTTGATGTGATCAAAGGCTTCGCCCGTTTCGTTGACGATCATACTGTGGAAGTGAACGGTGAGAAGATCACGGCAGATCACATCCTGATCGCTACCGGCGGACGCCCGAGCCATCCGGATATTCCGGGTGCAGAATACGGCATTGATTCAGACGGTTTCTTCGATCTGACCGAAATGCCAAAACGCGTTGCGGTGGTTGGCGCAGGTTATATCGCGGTAGAAATCGCCGGTGTGATGAACGCGCTGGGTGCTGAAACTCACCTGTTCGTGCGTAAACACGCGCCGCTGCGGACTTTCGATCCGCTGATCGTTGAAACGCTGGTGGAAGTGATGGAAACCGAAGGCCCGGCGCTGCATAAAGAATCCATTCCGAAAGAAGTGGTGAAAAATGCCGACGGCAGCCTGACGCTTAAGCTGGAAAACGGTCAGGAATTTGAAGTCGACAGCCTGGTCTGGGCGATTGGCCGCGAACCGGAAACCGATAACTTCAATCTGAAAGCGACGGGCGTGAAAACCAACGAAAAAGGTTACATCGTCGTCGATAAGTTCCAGAACACCAGCGTAAACGGGATTTACGCCGTTGGCGATAATACCGGTGCCGTTGAACTGACTCCGGTTGCCGTTGCTGCGGGTCGTCGTCTGTCTGAGCGTCTGTTTAACAACAAACCTGACGAACATCTGGATTACAGCAACATTGCGACCGTGGTGTTCAGTCACCCGCCAATCGGTACGGTCGGTCTGACTGAACCGCAGGCGAAAGAGCAGTTCGGCGAAGAAAACGTGAAAGTCTACAAATCTGCTTTCACCGCCATGTACACTGCCGTCACTCAACACCGCCAGCCGTGCCGCATGAAACTGGTGTGCGTCGGTGCTGAAGAGAAAATCGTCGGTATCCACGGTATCGGCTACGGTATGGATGAAATGTTGCAGGGCTTTGCGGTCGCACTGAAAATGGGCGCGACCAAGAAAGACTTCGACAACACCGTCGCCATCCACCCGACCGGTGCGGAAGAGTTTGTGACTATGCGTTAATTCGCGGGGCTTGCGCTGAGTCGCAATGCACTGAAAGGCTGCCGATCGGCTAATGCCGATCGTTTAAGGATCAGTTGACCGATCCGGTGGCTCGTGTAAAAAGGGTTCATGCTCATCATGGACCCTTTTTAAATGGAACTTTCACAAGCTCTCGGTATTATCAATCTCACTGCCCCCGATGAAGTTCAAAGCCTCGCTGACCTCCTGTCTCCTGACCTCATTCAGCAAGCTTTTTCTCTCACTGACACCGTCACCCTACGCAAGCGTAAACTC